>CAKUPI010000023.1 GCA_934675045.1 uncultured Eubacteriales bacterium | reverse complement strand
CCTGCGTGCCGGGGAAGATGGCCTTGTCAATCTGCTTGGCCAGCTCTTCCTTGCACAGGATCATGCCGCCGCGGGGGCCGCGCAGCGTCTTGTGCGTGGTCGTCGTGACAACGTCGGCATAGGGAACGGGGCTCATGTGCAGGCCGGCGGCGACCAGACCGGCAATGTGAGCCATATCGACCATCAGATAAGCGCCGACATCCTTGGCGATTTCGGCAAACTTGTCAAAGCGGATTTCACGCGGATAGGCCGAAGCGCCTGCGATGATCATTTTCGGCTTGTTCTCTTTGGCCAGCTTCCAGACAGCGTCATAGTCGATGGTTTCGGTTTCATCGTTCAGGCTGTACGGAACGACATTGTAATACATGCCCGAGATGTTGACCGGGCTGCCGTGCGACAGGTGGCCGCCGTGCGCCAGATTCATGCCCAGAACCGTCTCGCCCGGCTTGACCAGCGCAAAGTATACGGCGTTGTTGGCCGAAGCGCCGCTGTGCGGCTGCACGTTGGCGTGGTCGGCGCCGAACAGCTTGCAGGCGCGCTCACGGGCGATATTCTCGACGACGTCGACACATTCACAGCCGCCGTAATAGCGCTTTCCCGGGTAACCCTCGGCATATTTGTTGGTCAGGCAGGACCCCATAGCCATCATCACTGCGGGGCTGACAAAGTTCTCCGAAGCGATCAGCTCGATGTTGCGGCGCTGACGGTTGTACTCCTCCATCATAGCGGCCCCGACTTCGGGGTCAACGCGCTCGATAAAATCCATGTTTTCCTTGATCATAAGATATAAGCCTCCTAAGTAGTACAGAAATCGACGAGTACAAATGCCATTATACGCTCCATTTGCTTTTTTTTCAACCAGTATGGTATACTGATTTCAGCAGATCTACGTTTTCGTGAATTTTTTCGCAAAATACTTTATACGGCTTGGTGATAATTATGAGGAAGAAAGAAAAGGCCGCGCTGATTGTCGAACGTCTCAAGGCACTTTACCCAGACAGCTGCTCGCTGACGGCGGAAAAAGACTACGAATTGCTGTTTGCCACCCGGCTGTCCGCCCAGTGTACGGATGCGCGTGTCAATGTTGTAACGGAGGTTTTGTTTGCGCGCTACCCCACGCTTGAAGCGCTGGCCGGTGCGGATTTGGACGATATCTGCGAAATCGTCAAGCCGTGCGGCCTGTACAAAACCAAGGGCCGGGATATTAAAGAAGGGGCCGTACTGCTGCTTTCGCGCTTTGGCGGCAGGGTGCCCGACACCATGGAAGAGCTTCTTTCCCTGCCCGGCGTCGGCCGCAAAACGGCCAACCTGATCCTGTCCGACGTTTACGGCCAGCCCGCCATCGTCGCCGACACCCACTGCATCCGCATCGCGGGCCGGCTGGGGCTGACCCGGGAAACCGACCCGTACAAGGTGGAGCTCGACTTAAAAAAGATCGTAGCGCCCGGCGAGCAGGCGTCCCTGTGCCATCGCTTTGTGCATTTCGGCCGGGATATCTGCCGCGCGCGCAGCCCGCGCTGCACCGAATGTCCGCTGTCCGACTTGTGCGCGGTCAAACGCTGAAAAAAGCCCTTTCGAGCCGATGGCTCGGAAGGGCTTTATGCTTGCGGCGGCGCGGCCAGAATCCGTTCAATAGCCGAAAGCAGGTCGGCAGACGGCTTAAAGACAATTTTGCAGTCTTTTCCGTTATCGTCGGTAAAAAGAATGGACGCTTTGCGCGCGCCCCCGAAAAACGGAATGTAGCAGCGGTGAACCCGGCGCCCGGGCCGCATGCCGAAAATGCGATAAAGGCCCCGGTAACAGCGGACGCCGCCCGCACGGAGCCGAACCACGTGATGCTGCTTTTCCCTGCCGTACAGGTATTGACGGACGATCAGAACGTCCTGTACCAGACAATAGTCGCAGGAGTAGGCAACGCAGAACAAAATCGAGCAGGAGACGGCGAAAAAAGCCGCGGCCAGCAGGCAGTAGACCCACAGGGTGCCCCACTTTGTCTGGTAAAGAGCTTCGCCGATGCTGAGCGACAGCAAAAAGAGAAACACAACGGTCAGGCCGGGAAAGAGGGCGCGGCGGAACCCGGCGATGCTTTGCCGGATCATGTCAGCACTCCCCCTCCTGCTTCAGCGTAAAATCGTACCGTCCGTCCTTCACATCCAGCACGGCATAAGCGCCGCTTGCGCTGCCGATGCTGCCGGGACACAGCAGCAGCGTCCGTTCCGCCCACTGGGCGTCCTGCCTGTGCGTGTGCCCGTATACCGCAATGTCGGCCCGGTGCTCCTGCGCCAAAAGGCTCAGGCGAAGCAGGCCGGTTTTGACGGCTGCGCGGTGGCCGTGCAGCATCAGAATTCGCACATTTTCCAGGTGCACAAGGCGCATTTCCGATTCGCCGCTACCAAAATCGCAGTTGCCCGCCACCACATACCGTTTGCATCCCCGCTCGGGCGGGAGCGTGTTCAGGTCCTGCAGCCCGTCGCCCAGAAACAGCAGGACATCGGGCTGCTCGCGCAGCAGCATTCGGTCGATGCTTGCCGCATTGCCGTGCGAATCGGAACAGACGCATACTTTCAAGATTTCTCCCCCTTTTGGCCCTGTGCGTAACTTTTCGCCGGGCTGTTCATATAATGTGGCATAGGGGAACGGCAATGCACGTTCCGCCGCTATTTGAGAAAACAGGAGGAATACCCCATGCCAGCCGATTATGAAACCTTAGCCAAAATGCTGATCCATTCACCGCAGGGCGCTCAGATCATCCGCGGGCTCGACAAGCTCAACACCGCCATTTCATCGGAAAACGGACGGCAGCTTCTCTCCATGCTGGCCGGCAGCGGCGGAGACGCCATCAAAAACGCCGCCCGTGCAGCGGCGTCCGCCGACAAGGATCGGGCGCGCGTGCTGCTTTCCAACCTGCTGTCGACCAAAGAAGGAGCCGCCCTGACAGGAAAGATCATTGAGCTGACAGGAGTGTAACGGCCTATGGCAGAGCTGGATGAAAAGCTGAAAAGCCTTCCTCTGGACACCGGGGAGCTGAAAAAGGTGCTGGAGGCCGCGGGCGCGCTGATGGGGCGTGACGCCCCGCCGCACCCCGCAGAGCCGCAAAAGGCCGCGCAGCCCGCACCGGCTCCGGCCCCGCTTTCCCTTCCCCCGTCCGAAGGCTGTGAGGCAGACGGCGGCGAAGCGCCGGGCCTTAATCAGCTGCTGGACGCTCTGTTCAGCGGCAGCGCTCCGGACGGCAAAGCCGCAGACTCTTCAGCGCCCGCCGGCGAAGGCCCCGGTTCTTTATCCGCCGTACTGCCGCAGCTGCTGCAATTTTTTGCCGGAAAACACAGCTACATAGACGAAAACCGCCTCAACCTCGTCAAGGCCCTGAAGCCCTATATGGCCGAGACACGGGCAGACAGCGTGGACCGGGCCATCAAGATGGCCAACATGACAAAGGCCGCCAAAAGGGCGCTGGGGCTTCTGGGGAGATGAGCTGAATGTACAACCGCTATATGAACTCCGGCGGGTTTGAGGACTTCTTCAAGCCTGCGGAAGCTCCGGCGCCCCCGGCGGCGCCCGGGCCGGCTGTGCCCGTCGAACCGGCCGATGGCAGGCCCAAGGGGCTGAGCGCCGCCCTGAAGCAGCTGACGGGCGGAGGCGGCCTTAAGCTTCCGGAGCTTGATGCGGACACTGTACTGCTGCTCATTCTTGTGTATTTTCTGGTCGCAGACGGCGATGACAACATCAGCGACACCCTGCTGATTATCGGTGCGCTGCTTCTGCTCGGCTTTTAGCCGGTGCGGGTCACCACAACGCCCGAGGGCAGGGTAAACCAGTCGTCGCCGACCGTGTCGAGCGCCGGGGTCATGGTCATGGAATAGACCAGCCTCTCCCCTTCATACCGCTGGCAGGCGGTCAGCAGCCCCGTTTCCACGGAAATGTAGTAGCAGCTGCGAATGTTCCCTTCCGCAAGCCGGTGCTCGGCATAAACGCACGCTCCGCCCTCTGTCTCGGCAAAGCCGCCGTCCGTCATTTCCTCCGGCGGCAGATTCAAAAGCTGCTCATAGGTCGGCACAAGGGCCAGCTCGTCCACCGTGAAGGCGCCCAGCGCTCCCTTGTAATACGAAAAGCTGTCGCTGCTCCAGATGTACGCATCTGCATCGGTCAGGATGGTGTGCTTGTAAAGGCCGTTGTCCAGGCTCTGCACGACCTTGGTCAGCCCGTCGCGGACGGCGCCCCGCACGGAAAAGGTCCGCGATTGCTCCGCGCCGTAGTAAAAGACGCTCTGCCCGGTAAAGGTGTACTCCCCGGGCCGCCGCAGCGTGGCGACGACGCGCTGCACCGAGCCTTTGTCAACGGTCACCTCATCGACAATGCGGCGGTTGTATTGCTCGCGGTCGACACCGATGTCGATGCCGGCCGTTCCCGATTGCGGCAGCACGATTTCCGGCGAGGAGGTATGGCCTGCGGGCAGATAAAAGCTGACAATCAGCCCGGCGGTCAAAATGCCGGCCACCGCAGCAACGCGCAAGGTCAGGTTTTTATCCATCCTCTCGCCTCCTTATCGCCGTTTAACGGGGGAAAAAGTCCTCGGCCGGAGCGTCCGCGCGGCCAAAGTGGTACAAAATATCCTGCGTAATGCGGCGGCAGGCGTTTCCATCACCATAGGGATTGACCGCGTGCGACATGGCCTGATAGGCCGCGGCGTCCTCAAACAGCCGTGCCGCGGCCGAAACGATGTCCGCCTGCTCGACTCCGGCCAGCAGGACGGTGCCGGCCGCCACCGCCTCGGGACGTTCCGTTTCGCGGCGCAGAACCAACACCGGCTTTCCAAGCGCCGGCGCTTCTTCCTGAAGCCCTCCCGAGTCGGTCATCACCAGATGGCAGCGCGCCATCAGATTGTGCATATCCAAAACGCCCAGAGGCGGTATCAGCAAAACATTGTCCAGCCCGGACAGCGCGTCGCGCGCCGTCTGCTGCACATAGGGGCTCAGGTGGACCGGATAGACAAACAGCGCGCCCGGATACCGCTGCGCCAGCTGCCGGACGGCCGCCATGATGTTTTCCATGGGCTTTCCGTAGTTTTCCCGGCGATGCGCCGTCAGCAAGACGATGCGGCGGTTTTGATAATCGAGCGCGTTGAGCGCGTCCAGCTCAAAACGATACCCCTCGCATACCGTGGTGCGCAGGGCGTCGATGACGGTATTTCCGGTGATAAACACATTTTTTGTCGTGCCCTCGCGGCGCAGGTTTTCCGCGTTTTGCCGCGTGGGCGAAAAATGCAGGTCCGCCAAAACGCCGGTCAGGCGGCGGTTGGCTTCTTCTGGGTAGGGGGAGTATTTGTCAAAGCTGCGCAGCCCGGCTTCCACATGCCCGACGGGCACGCGGCGGTAAAAGGCGGCCAGCGCCGCCGCAAAGGTCGTGCTGGTGTCGCCGTGTACCAGCACCAAATCGGGCTGCGCCTGTTCGAGCACGCCCTCCAGCCCGCCCAGCGCCTTGATCGTGATGGTGGAAAGGGTCTGCGAGGGCTGCATGATGTTCAAATCGTAGTGCGGCTCGATGGAAAAGGCCGACAGCACCTGATCCAGCATTTCCCGGTGCTGCGCGGTGACGCAGACAAGCGATTCCAGCTCACCGCTCTCCCCCATGGTCCGGACAAGGGGCGCCATTTTGATGGCCTCCGGCCGGGTGCCGAAAACCGACAAGACCTTAATTTTGCTCATGCTGACCCTCCACCGGCTTTTCTGCCGACTTTTCTTCCCGCTGATGGGCAAGTTCTTCTTCGTGGTGCTTCTGCTCGTTGTGCTGATCGTAGGCGGTAATGCTCAGACCGATAATGACCGACAAAAGGACGGTCACGGCCAGAATGATAATCTTGACCTCGCCGCTCGTGGTCAAAAGCACGGCGGACAGCCCCAGAATGGCGCTGAGCACATACAGAATGGCCACCGATTGCTTCTGGTCAAAGCCCATATCAATCAGCCTGTGGTGGACATGCCCCCTGTCTGCCTTCAGCGGGCTCTGCCCCTTGAGCAGGCGGCGTATAATGGCAAACGCCGTGTCGAAAATCGGCAGCCCGAGCATGATAAAGGGAACGGCAAAGGAAATGACGGCATAGAACTTGAACAGTCCCTGAATGGACATGGTAGCCAGAATGTAGCCAAGGAACATGGAGCCGGTGTCGCCCATGAAAATCTTGGCCGGGTTCATGTTGTAGGGCATAAACCCGATGCAGGCCCCGGCCAGCGCCGCCATGACGATGGCGACATAGGTCTCCGACACCAAAACGGCGATGGTAAACATGGTAATGGATGCGATGGACGATACGCCGACCGCCAGGCCGTCCAGCCCGTCAATAAAGTTGACGGCGTTGGTCAGGCCGACAATCCAGATCACCGTGACGGGAATGGTAAAAATGCCGAGCGAAAAGTAGGCCCCGTCGGCAAAGGGGTTGGTAAAGCGCTCGATATCCACGCCGTTGAGCACAGGGATCATCGCCGCGGCGATCTGACCGGCAAACTTGACCTGCGGCGGCAGCGCCATCTTGTCGTCGATGATGCCCAGCACAACAATGAGCACCGCGCCCAGCAAAATGGCGCTCATCTGCTTGTCAAGATGCCCAAACAAAGCCACGCTGATGATAAATCCCAAAAAGATAGCCAGTCCGCCCATTCGCGGAATGGGCACCTTGTGCATACGCCGGTTATCCTTGGGAACGTCGACGGCGCCAAAGTGCTTTGCGCAGATTTTAACCGCGGGCGTCGCCGCGAACGAAACGGCAAGCGCCACCACAAAGGCGAAAATTGCCGTCAGCATCAGGCTGTTGTCTACCATCATAATCTTTCCCTGCCTTATCGCAGCGCGGAGCGCTCCGCGCCGCATTGCGTTTTATCATTTCTCCCGCAAAGCGTTTGATGCTCCGTGCAGCCTGCGCCGCACGGAGCATTTTGCCAATGTGCTTTGGAGACGGTTTAACGGTTGAGATATTCGCGGATGCACGAGGCCAGAATATCGGTTCCCTTTTCAATCTGCTCCTTGCTCGGCATGGAGAAGTTGAGGCGAACGCCGCGGTTGACCTTGGAGTCGTCGACCATGAAGCAGTTGCCCGGGACAATGGACACCTTCTGCTGAACGGTCAGGGCCGAAAGCGCTTTGCCGTCCGAGCCTTCGGGCAGGTCCATCCAGACGAACAGGCCGCCCTGCGGGCGCGAGAAGGTCACATCCTGCGGCAGCTTCTGCTGCAGGCACGACAGCATCAAATCGCGCTTTTCGCGGTAAATGCCGCGCGCCTTTTCAATGTGCGCGTCCAGATCGCAGCGGCTCATATACTCGGCCGCCACCACCTGGAAGAACAGGTTGGTGTGCACGTCGGTCGCCTGCTTGCCGATGATCATCTTGGACATCAGGTCCTTGTGCGCGATGACATAGCCGAGGCGGATGCCGGCCGAAAGGATTTTGGAATAAGAGCCGACGTAAACGACCCGGCCCTCGGTATCGAGGCTCTTGATGTTGGGAACGTATTCCCCCTCGTACCGCAGCTCGAAGTAGGGGTTGTCCTCCAGAATCAAAACGTCGTAGCGGTGCGCCAGCTCGAGAATGGCGCGGCGCTTTTCCATGCTGGTGGTGTAGCCCGACGGGTTCTGGAAGGTGGAGATGATGTAAATGAACTTAACATTTTTTTCCGTCTTCAGACGATGCTCGAGCACATCGAGGTCCATGCCGTCGCTCTGCATGGGCACGGCGGCCAGATTGGCCTGATAGGTGCGGAAGGCGTTGAGCGAGCCGATAAAGCTCGGGCCTTCCACAATGATGGTGTCGCCGGGGTCGATCATCGCCTTGGTCAGCAGATCGATGGCCTGCTGGGCGCCGCTTGTGATGATCAGCTGATCATCGTCGCCGCCGGTCTGGTACTTTTCGCGCATACGCCCAAAGCAGATGTCACGCAGAGGCTGATAGCCCTCGGAAAGGCCGTACTGCAAAATGCCGGCGATGCGGCTCTTGTCCGCAAACAATTCGCCCGCAATGGCGCCCATCTCTTCGATGGGGAAGGTGTCGGTCGAGGGGTTGCCCGCCGCGAACGCGATCATGTCGGGGGTGCTGTTTTTCAGAATCTCGCGGATGGCCGAGGGCTTGAGCGTGCGCATTCTTTCAGAAAAATGGAACTCCATGAATCTCTCCCTTTCAAACGTGATTTGATCCACAACACACGTCTTTATTTTACCATAACAACACCCAAAGGGCAAGCATCGCGTTGGCCAGCGAGCCGTATAATTGTAAATTCTTTGCTAACCCTATAAGCAAACACCCCATTTGAGGAGGCTTTTTATGAAAGAGCGCCCTTTTCCCGCGCAAATCATCAGTTTTTTACTGGCCCTGACCCTTGTTTTCATCGGCAGCACCCTGTACTACGGCACGCGGGCAAAGCGGTACCGGACCACCCTGCTGTACTCCCACGAAAAAGCCTACTCCGAGCTTCTGGAAAGCCTCTCCAACCTGGACGCGGCGCTGCAAAAAATCCGGTATACCGCCTCGCCCTCGACGGTCTCCACCCTGTCGGCGCAGATTTGGCGGCAGTCGGAATGTGCCAAAAGCGCTTTGTCGCTGCTGCCGCCGTCGAAGTCGGGGCTGGAAAAGACCCAGACCTTTATCGCGCGCACCGGCGATTACGCCTATTCCCTGCTCCGCGCCGCCTCCCGCGGTCAGGCGGTGTCCTCGGAGCAAAAAGAGGTGCTTGCCTCGCTGAGCGCCGCGGCGCAGGGCTTAACCGAGGAGCTTTCGCTGCTCAAGGCGCGTCTTGATGCCGGCGCCGCTGCGTATGAGCCTTCGCCCGGCCAGGGCGGCGCCGCGCTCGCCGACGGCTTCAGCGCGGTCGAGCAGGAGTTTCCCGAGTATGCCACTCTCATTTACGACGGGCCTTTTTCCCAGCACCTTGAAAAGGAAAAGGCCGCCATGCTGGACGGAAAGGCGCCTGTCGGCGAAGACGAGGCTCTCGCTTCCGCCGCGGCCTTTTGCGGCCTGCCCCAAGAGCGTCTCTCCCTGACCTATCAGGGCGGCGACAGCATCGAATGTTACAGCTTTTCCAGCGATTCCGGCGTCAGCGTCGACGTCGCCCGGCTGGGCGGAATGGTGTATCGCATGTCCGACCCCCGGCCTGTTCTGTCGGCCTCGCTGACGCCCGAGCAGGCCGTTGAGCGCGCGCTGTCTTTTTTGAACCGGCAGGGCTACGGGAGCATGACGGAGAACTATTACACCCGTTTTGCAGACATCCTGACCATCGATTTCTGCGCCGTGCAAAACGGCATCCCCCTCTACCCCGATTTGGTCAAGGTGTCGGTCGCGCTGGACGACGGCAGCATTGTCGCCTTTGAATCCCGCGGCTATCTGATGAGCCACCGCGAACGCACGCTGCCGGCCCCCAAAGTTTCCGAGGCTGAAGCCCGCGCCAGAGTCGATGCCGGCCTGACCATTCTGAAAAGCCGCCTCGCCGTCATTCCGACCGACTGGAAAAGCGAGCTTTTGTGCCACGAGTTTATCTGTCAGACGCCGGACGGCATGCATGTCATTGCCTATATCAACGCCGAAACCGGCATAGAGGAAAACCTTCTGATCCTGCTGGAAAGCGAGGACGGAACACTGTCCATGTAGCGGGCGGCATCGAGCGCCGCACCGGCCCGTCCGGCCATGCAAAAAACCGCCCGGCGGGCGGTTTTTTTGTGTTAAACCCGGCTCAGGGAGTTTTTCAGGTACAGAATGGCTTCTTCATACCCTGCAAAGCCTTTTCCGGCAATGGTTTTCACGCAGGCCATGCCCGCATACGACACGCTTCTGAACGCCTCGCGCGCCGAAACCTCGGACAGATGCACCTCGACCGCGGGCAGCGCGACCGCCTTGAGCGCGTCCAAAATGGCGATGCTGGTATGGGTGTAGGCGGCGGGGTTGATCACGATGCCGTCGCAGCTGCCGTAAGCGCTCTGTATGGCGTCGACAATCGCCCCCTCGTGGTTGGACTGCATAATCTGCACCGCAATCTTTTCGCGCCGGCAAACGGCGCGGATGCTTTCGCACAGCTCGGCATAGCTGCCCTTTCCGTAAATATCGGGCTCGCGGATGCCGAGCATATTGAGATTGGGACCGTTGATAACCAAAAGCTTCATAAGCCAAGCTCCTTTTGAATGATGCGCGCCGTCTGCTCCACTCCGCACACCTCAACTGATATGTCATTCCAACGGCTATAAAGGGGTATGCGTTCACAGGCAAGCTCTTCCAGCGAACGGCTTTGTGAGACGGGGCGGCCCGCCGTGGGCAGGCTTTTCAGCTCGCGGCGCAGCCAGACCACCGTGCTGTTCTGCCGCAAAAGGCGGTAGTTTTCCGGCCGGACGACAACGCCGCCGCCCGTTGCGATGACGGCGCCGCTCCCGCGCGAAAGCTCGGCCAGCACCTCGGTTTCCAGCTGCCGAAAGGCCGCCTCGCCCCTCTGCGCGAAAAAATCCGGCAGGCTTTTTCCGCACCGCGCCTCAACGGCTTCGTCGACGTCGTAAATCGGACGCCCCAGCAAAGCGGCCAGCGCGCGGCCCGTCGTGGTCTTTCCGCAGCCCGGCATGCCGATCAGGGCAACGTTGCGGGTTTCGCGCGCAATTTGCGCCGTCAGCCGCTCGGTCAGGGAGCCTTTCAGCTGCCGGCCGGTAAACAGCTCCGCGGCCCGCCTGGCCTGCTCGACCAGCATGAGCAGCCCGCCAAAGGCAGGGATTCCGCACGCCTGCGCATCCAGAATCAGGCGGGTGCGCTCCGGATTGTAGATCAAATCGAAAACCCCCTGGCACCGCGGGAAGTCCGCCACGTCCACGGCGGCGGCGCCGTTGTTCGGATACATTCCCACCGGCGTTGTGTTGACGATCAGCTGCGCATCGCGGTGGCGGTGGATATTCCGATAATTTTCCGGGCCGGAGCGCGAAATCACCACCGTTTCGGCTCCCTCTTCCCGCAAAACGGCCTGCACGGTCCTGGACGCGCCGCCGCTGCCCAGCACGAGGGCTTTTTTTCCGCAAACCGCAAGGCCCGAGCGCCTTAAAAGCGCGTAAAAGCCGTCATAATCGGTGTTGCCGCCCCAAAGCGTGCCGTCCTTGCGGCGAATCAGCGTATTGACGCTGCCGATGGCCGCTGCTTGGGCAGACAGCTCCGCGCAGTACGGCATGACCGCCTGCTTGTAAGGAATGGTGACGTTCAGGCCGTCGAACCGGCCCGACTTGAGAAAGCCTTCCAGCTCTCCGGGGCTTTTTTCGTACAGCGCATACGCGTACGTCCCCAATTCACGGTGAATGCGCGGCGAAAAGCTGTGCCCCAGCCTTTCGCCCAACAGTCCGCAGTGCTCCATCACACAATCTCCCCATAGCTGCCCAGATACCGAAACGGCTGCGCCATCTGCTCAAGCTCGCGCAGCATGCGTGCAAACGCAGGAGAACGGACGGAGATTTCCAAATCAAGATAAACCGTCGCTTCCAAGTCGCGGCCGGGCAGCGAACGACTTTCCAGCTTGAGCAGGTTGATGCCGAGGGCGTAAAGCCGCGACAGCACCTGATACAGTGACCCGGTTCGGTGCGGCAGAACCAGCATCAGGCTTGTGCGATCGGCGCCGGGGTAGATTTCAAGATTTTTGGAAATGCAGAAAAAGCAGGTGCCGCCGCCTTCGGAACCCTGCACGCCGGAGCCGGGACATTGCGGGCCGCAGCGCTCGGCGCCGGCCGGCAGAGGACGGTCAGCCTTGACGCGCACCGACCGGACAATGCTGAAGCCGTGCTGCATCATCAAATCGTACAGGCGGCTGACCGGGCCGGCCGTGCCGTTTTCGGCGGGAATCACGCCGTAGCGGCATATTCCCCTCTCCACGGCCGAAAATACGGCGTCAAGGGTGTTGAAGCGCTGGATGTCAGGGGAGGAAAACAGCCGTTCGCAGGCCAGCTGCGAAAGGTCACTCACCGCGCTCTGACAGGCAACCCGCGCGCTGCGCGGAAAAAGCGGTTCCGTCTGCTCGGCGGCCTTCAGCACCCGCTGTTCAAGCGCGCTGTGCGGCGTCAGCTTTTCCCCCTGATACAGGCGGCTCAGCGCAAAAAGAAGGTGGTACAGAGTCCCGACATACGGCCTGACCGCCTCGGCGGCCTGTTCGGTGACGTCGGCCAGCTTCTGCCTCTCTCGCGCGCTGTCCAGCACCGGCAGATGATGCGCGTGCTTATAGTCCGCGATTTGGGCGGCCGTCTCCATGCGCTTGGCAAAAGCGGCCAGCAGCTGCCTGTCCGCCTCGTCAATCTGTGCTCTCAGCTCCTCGATCGTCATGCCTTTCTCCCCTCACCGGTATTTTTTCTGCTCGAGCAGCGCGTCATAGATGGCGATGGCGGCGGCGGCCTCCACACAGGGCACGGCGCGCGGCACAATGCACGGATCGTGCCTGCCGTGCGTGCTGACCGACGCGCTTTGCATCGTCTGCAAATCGACGCTCCCCTGCCCGCGTGCAATGGAGGGCGTCGGCTTGACGGCCGCCCGGAATACCAGCGGCATGCCCGAGGTAATGCCGCCCAAAATGCCGCCGTGGTGGTTGGTGCGGGTCCGGACCTTGTCGTTTTGCACGCAAAATGCGTCGTTGTTCTGCGAACCCCGCAGCGCCGAACCGGCAAAGCCGCTGCCGAACTCAAGGCCCTTGACGCCCGGAATGGCAAACACGACGGACGCGATTCGGTTTTCCATGCCGTCCATCATGGGGTCCCCCAGCCCGGCCGGCAGGCCTGCCGCCGCACATTCGATGACGCCCCCCACCGAATCGCCGTCGGCACGCGCCCGCTCTATCGCGGCGCGCATTTTGCCTCCCTGTTCCTCGTTCAAAACGGGAAAATCCCTTTGCCGCAGCGCTGTAAAGTCGTTTGCATTTACAGCTTCCGGGGCAAACAAACTGTCCCTCACCTGTTCGACGGCGGCGATGTGGGCGGCAATTTCAATGCCCTCTTCGCGCAAAAGCTGTATGCACAACGCCCCGGCGACGCAGAGCGGCGCGGTAAGCCGCCCGGAAAAATGCCCGCCGCCCGTCGGGTCTTCAAAGCCGCCGTATTTCACATGGCCGGTGTAATCGGCATGGCCGGGCCGCGGCACAAGCCGGTTCTCCGCGTAATCCTGCGGCCGTGCGTCTGTGTTGCGAATGACCGCGGTCAGGGGCGAGCCGCAGGTATGCCCCTGATACAGCCCGCTCAGGAACTCGACGGTGTCGCCTTCCCTTCTGCCCGTCGAAAGGCGGCCGCCGGGCGCCCGGCGCGCCATAAAGGCGTGCAGCGCATCCTCGTCGATGGACATGCCGGCCGGCAGCCCTTCAATCGTGACGCCGATAACGGGACCGTGCGACTGCCCGAAAAGGGTAATCCTGATGTTTTTTCCATAGGTCGAGGCCATTTCAGCATTCCTCCGCTTGACCGCCCAGCAGCCTGTAATGCTGCCAAAAGGCGGGATATGATTTGTGCACCGCCTGTGCGCCCAGCACCGTCACCGCGCCCGTGCAGCCAACCGCTGCGACGGCCGCCATCATGGCAATGCGGTGGTCGCCGCAGGCATCGACGATGCCCCCCGCCAACGCCGGTTTTCCGGCAATCCGCAGCCCGGCAGGCTCTTCCCGAATCTCGGCGCCCAGTGCCGACAGTGCCCGCGCCGCCGCACGCAGGCGGTCGCTTTCCTTCAGCCGCAGGCGTCCGGCGTTGTAAATGGTCGTTGTGCCTTCGGCAAGCGAGGCTGCCGCCGCCAAAACCGGCACCAAATCGGGGATATCCGCCGCGTCGATGTCCACCGCGCGCAGGCGGCCGCCGGCAACGCGCACTCCGCCTTCGGCGGCGTTCAGCGCTGCCCCCATCTGACGCAGAAGGGAAACAATCATTTTGTCCCCCTGCGCCGACGAAAGCTCAACGCCTTTACAGCAAAGCGATTCCAGGCTTAAGGCGCCGGCGGACAGCCAGACGGCGGCACTGGACCAGTCGCCCTCCACGCACAGCTGCCCCGGCGTGCAGAATCCGGTGCCGCCCGGTATGAAAAAGCTCTGCTGCGCTTCCCAAACGTCGATTTTAAAGCGCCGAAGCGCCTGCAG
>CAKUPI010000022.1 GCA_934675045.1 uncultured Eubacteriales bacterium | reverse complement strand
GCTACCAGCTGCGCTACACCCGGATATTGCGCCTGCGCGCCGCGATTGCGGCCTCTGGCCTGACGTTTATGTATTATACTCTAAATTGCCCTGGTTGACAATCCCCTGATTTTGCGTCGGCTGCGCCGCGCCAAAAGAAAACAATCTGAAAACATGGTCTCTTTTCCAATTGCAATATACCGCGAATTGTGGCATGATAATGAAGTGTAAATTTATCCTTTTCCACGCTTTGACAGGAGGTCCCTTATGCGATTGAAACGCCTGTGCGCCGCGGCTCTGGCCGCCGGCCTCTGTTTTTCCACCCTGCCCTCCCCCATTGCCGCGGCAGAGCCGTTTGACGATGTTCCCGCTTCCAGCTACGCCTATCAGGACATTCTCGACTTGCGCGAGCTGGGCATTACCGAGGGCATCGGCGGCAACCGTTACGGCATTCATCTGACCCTCAAGCGCGCCGATTTTGTCGTGCTCCTTTCGCGTCTTTTGGGCTGGGAGCTTGACGAAAGCACCCCTTCCTCTTTTGACGATCTGCCCGATCCCCTTTACGGCTATGCCACGGCGCACATCGGCGCCGCCGTCCGGCACGGCGCAGTCGAGGCGGGCGGGCTTTTCCGCCCCGGTGACGACATCACCCGCGAAGAAATCGCCTGTATGCTTGTAGGCGCCCTCGGCTACGGCACGCTGGCCCGGCAGACGGCCGTGACGGGCACGGCCTCGCCCTTTACCGACGTCACCCCCGCAAACAGCGGCGACGCCTACGGCCGCATGATTCTGGCCTATCAGTTCGGCATCATCAACGGCATTCCCGCGGACGGCGCCTTCCGCTTCGAGCCTGACGCCTCGGCGACGCGCGAGCAGGCGGCCGCCATGGTCATGCGCCTGTACCGCCGCGTTTTTTCCACGCTGAACGAGCTACATACCTTCTACCACTACACGGGTGGCGCGCGGCAGTCCGATTTGCTCGCGCAGTCGGACAGCGTCAGCTTCGGCTGGGCCAAGCTGGAATACTGGAACAGCAAGGACGGCGCTTATCTCAACACGACCAGCCAGAACTCCAACCAGTGGTATCCTTCGGGCACGGCGGCCAACCTGATTTCCCCGCTCACCGCCGCCTCGGTCCCCTATAACCTGTGCATTTTCATGGACCGCAGCCAAAAAGTCACCCTGCCCGACGGCGACGTGGTCCGCGACGTCGATCAGATTTTGCCCGACGCCGCGCAGCGGCAGTCGGCCATTGCGCAAATTGTCGCCCGGGTCACCGGACAGACCGGCGGCATTGCTTACAGCGGCGTCACCATCGACTTTGAGGGCCTGACGCTGGCCGCCTACGCCCCTCAGCTCAACAGCTTTATGCAGGAGCTGCGCGACGCTTTGCCCGCGGGCATGGACCTGTCCATTGCCGTGCCGCCCCGCGACTGGTACAAGGGCTACGACTACCGCACGCTCGGCGAGATTTGCGATCGCGTCATCCTGATGGCCCACGATTTCGCCTCGACCACCATGCCCAGCTACCAGAAAAACACCTCGCTGCCCGAGACGCCGCTGGCCCCCATCGCCCGCGTCTATACCGCCCTTCAGGACATTGTCAACCCGGAAGACGGCGTGCAGGACCGCAGCAAGGTTCTGCTGGCCGTCAGCTTCGGCACCCTGCGCTGGGAAATTGTCGACGGAAAGGTGCAAAACTCCAAGGGCATGATCTCGGGCATGACGGCCGTTTACAACCGTCTGTCGCAGGACAGCACCGAAATGTTCTACTTTGAAAACTACCAAAGCCCCTGCATCCGCTATTTTGACCCGAGCGACGGCACGACCAACGTCGTGTGGTACGAGGACGCCCGCAGCATCGACGCCAAGGTGTCGCTGGCCGCCATGTTCGGCGTCAACGGCATTTCTCTGTGGCAGGCCGGCATTATTCCCCACTCCCCCAACCCCGGCCAGCGCGACGTCTATTTCGACGTGTGGCAGACGCTGCAATCGCGCCGCGCCCAATAATTTTTTGAGAGGAGACTCGCCATGTATCAGCCCCTCGCCGACAAAATCCGCCCCACCGAGCTTTGCGACATCGTGGGACAGGAGCATATTCTGGGCGAAAACGGGCTGCTCCGCCGCCTGATCGAAAGCGGGAATATCCCCAACATGATTTTTTACGGCCCCTCGGGCGTCGGCAAAACGACCCTTGCCCAGATTATCGCCGGCAAGACCAGCCGCCGCCTGTACCGGCTCAACGCCACCACCGCCTCGACAAGCGACATTCGCGGCATTGTTTCCGAGCTGGACACCCTGCTGGCGCCTCAGGGCGTGCTCCTGTACCTTGACGAGATTCAGTACTTTAACAAAAAGCAGCAGCAGTCGCTGCTCGAGTTCATCGAAAGCGGCAAAATCACCCTGATCGCCTCGACGACGGAAAACCCGTATTTTTACGTTTACAACGCCATTTTGAGCCGCAGCACCATCTTCGAGTTCCGGCCCATTCCGCGCGAGGCCGCGGCGCGTGCCGTGCAGCGCGCCTTTGCACTGTGCGCCCGCGAGCTGCACGCCGAAATCGCGCTCGAGGACGGGGTGGTCGACGCCGTGTCGTCGGCCTGCGGCGGCGACGTGCGCAAGGCCGTCAACGCGGTCGAGCTTCTGACGGCGGCGGCGCGGCACGAGGGCGATCGCCTGTCGGTCACGCTCGAGGACGCCCGGGCGGCCACGCAGAAATCCGCCTCGCGCTACGACCGCGACGGCGACAGCCATTACGACATTCTGTCGGCCTTTCACAAGTCGCTGCGCGGCTCCGACGTCAACGCCTCGCTGCACTATCTGGCCCGCCTGCTGGCAAACGGCGACCTTCCCTCGGCCTGCCGGCGGCTTTTGTGCGTCGCCAGCGAGGACGTCGGCCTGGCCTACCCGCAGGCTGCCGCCATTGTCAAGGCCTGCGTCGATTCCGCCGTGCAGCTGGGCCTGCCCGAAGCGCAGCTTCCGCTGGCAGAGGCCGCCATTCTGCTGGCCACCGCCCCCAAGTCCAACTCGGCCTCGGCCGCCATCGCCGCCGCCATGGCCGACGTAAAAAACGGCCGCATCGGCGACATCCCCGACGCCATCAGGGACGCCCACTACGCCGGCGCCGCGAAAATGGGCCGCGGCCTGACCTATCGCTATCCGCACGATTTCCCCGGCAATTATGTAGAGCAGCAGTATCTGCCCGACATTCTGAAAAACGCCGATTACTACCGCGAAGGCTCCAACAAGGCCGAGCTGCAGGCCCGCGAATACTGGAAAAAAATCAAGGGGTCACCGTCATGATAAAACGCGCTTTGCCCAAGCTTGCCCTGCTTCTGGCCGCTCTCTTTCTCCTTCTGCCCGGCTGCTCCGACCGCCAGCCCGCCCCCGACGGGCCGGACATGCCAGGCCCCGCCCCCGTCGACCCGGCGCCCGCCAGGCCGCAGCCTGACGATCCGCAGCCCGCTGCGCCCGCGCCGAGCCGTCCGGACCCGGAGATCACCGCGCAAAACACCGTCGTTGCCGAGGGCGTCTGGAAAATCGACACCTCGTATTTTTCCGACCACAATATGACGGTCGACAGCATTTTTGTCGCCGGAAGCGACCGGGTACTCTTTTTTGTGTCGCCGCTCAACGCGGACGGCACCGTGTCGGAAAACTCCTCGGTCTACTTTTTCTCGCTGGAAACGGGCGATTTTTTGCAGCAGTGGATCGATGTCGGAGTGATCGGCGTCTACCCCGACCGCGTCTATGACGACGGCACCGTTTCCGTCGTCACCCTTGATTCCGAAAGCTATGAATACCGCGACATTCTCTTTATCGACCCGCAGGCCGTCACGGCGTCGTCCGTTCCCGCGCCGTCCGACGCGGGCATTGTCTCCCTTTCCCTCTCGCCCGACAAGCGCTATGCGGCGCTGAGCACCATGCAGGGCCTGCGCGTCACCGGCCCCGACTACTCCGCCGTTTATCTGGAAATCCCCAACGGCACAACGGAGGACGGCGACGAGCTGCTCCCCTCGCCGACCGACTGGTCGCGCGACAGCCGTCTGCTTTCCTTTAAAATGGCGGCTTGGGAGAGCATCCACGCCCCCTTTATCGCCGATGTCGCTGAAGGCGAGGTCCGCCCGCTGGAGCTGCTGGGCAGCAACGAGGTCCGCTTTGTCGACCGGCAGCTTTTTTACAGCGGCTGGTATCCCTATCTTCCCTGCGGCTTCTGCACCGCCGACGGACAGGACGCCGTCGAAACGCCTCTCTCCGCCATCGGCGATCCGTCGGCCCTCTGCCAGTTTACCCTCAGCCCAAACGGCGCACATTTGGCCGTCGCCCTGCAAAATGCCGACGGCTGCGACGCCCTGATTTTTGACGCCCGGACGGGCGAAACCCGCTTTTCCTTCCCTCTCTCCGGCCTTGTCTTTAACGAAGCCTGCTTCACCGCCGACGAGCGCACCGCCGTGTTTGCCACCGCGCCCACACTCGAGCACCCCAAGCAGGTTTATGTGCTCGACTTCGGCCGGTAAAGGCCTTTTTTATCAAAAAAACGCCCTATATCCGCATACAGGGCGCAAAAACTCATGCTATGTGCTCGCAGAAACGGCGTGACCTCGGTCATGCCGCTTCTTTTTTCGCCGGGACCTGCGCACCCCTGCCCGGCGCGGGCGGCAGGACGGCTGAGCCAGAGCCTGCGGCCGGCGCGCTTTGCGCCCGCACTGCCGCCGCATCTTCCAAGGGCGGTTTCAGCGCGCTTTTTTGTCACCGTCCTGCAAATGCTTTTCCAGCGCCGCCTGCCGCGCGAGAATGGCGTTGACCTTGTCGTACAGATCCTCGATCATGATCTCGGTTTTCAGGTTGACCTTGTAATCGTTTTCCGCCCGGCGGCGATCCTTTTCCTCCTGACGGTTCTGGCTCATCATAATGAGCGGCGCCTGAATGGCCGCCACACAGGAGAGCACCAGATTCAGCAGAATGAACGGGTAGGCGTCAAAGGCCCGGGACGCCAGCAGGACATTGACGAGCATCCAGAGCACGAGAACGCCGGTAAAGGAAAAGATGAAGGCCCAGCTCCCGGCGAACTTTGCGATGGTGTCGGCGGCCTTCTGCCCCAGCGTATATTTTTCCGCTCCGCTTTCGGCTCTGGCCGAAATCTGGCTGTCCGCCAGCAGGTTCAGCACCTCTTCGTCGGTCATGTCGTGCCGGATTCCCTCGAGCACCTCTTTGAGCAGTTTTCTGTTTTCTTTCATGATTGCGGCTCCTTTTTTTCGTTTTGCATGGCGGAACGCAGGAAGAAGTCGGGGCCTTTTTCCTCGAACAGCAGCAGCGACACGCCAAGCAGCAGGTCCATGTGCGCGCCGGGGTCGTCCAGCGGAATGCGGAAGTCGTCCTGGATTCTGCGGATTCTGTACAGCACCGTGTTGCGGTGGGTGAACAGGGCGTCGCAGGTTTTTTTCAGCGAGCGGCAGCAGGTCAGGTAGTGGTAGAGCGTTTCGCAATACTGCGTGTCCTTTTCCCTGTCGTGCGCGGCGAGCGCCCGGATGCCCCCGGCTATCAGGTCGCGGCGCCCCTCGGTGTTCTTCAGCAGCAGCGGCGTTTTCAGCTGCGCCACCGTGCAGACGTTTCCGCTGTGAAAGCGGCCGTCCAGCATCAGCTTTAGCGCTTCGTGCGCCGTGCGGTAGTGGGCGGGCAGCTCAAACAAATCGTCAAGGCCGTCCGACAGGACTATCTTGAGGGAAAACTCCTCGGCCAGCGCCGAAAAGCTGCCGAGGTCATGGCTCCCGTGCAGGAACAGAAATACGTCACGCTGGTACAAAAAGGCATGGGACTGCGGAAACCGTGCGCCGATTTCGTCCTTCAAATGCCGCTTGCCGAGGTATTCGTTGTGGTAGGCGGTCAGATCGATTAAGGCAAAGCCCGTGGGGTGAAAGTCGGCAAGATAGGTTCCGGAGGCTTGCAGCCGGAAATACGAGGCCGAGGAAAAGCCGCCGTCCAGAAGGTGCATCAGAATGTCCTCTGCCGTTTCAAACGGCTTGTCGTGCCGGCTGGCCTCGATAAAGGCCTGCTTGGCCAAGATCTGCTCGACCGTGTTCCAGACTGCCTGCGGAACGCTTTGCAGGTGCCCGTCTGTGTCCACGCAAATCAGAAACCCGAGCCGCACGCCCGAACTGACGAGCGGCGCAAAGCGGCGGCGGTATGCGCTGCCCTCGAGCAGGACATAATCCGCTTTTCCGGCCGTCAACGCTTCGCTTTGGCTGATGATCGCGCTGAACTCATAGGGAATTTCGCCGTGGCGGACGGAGTCTTGAAACAAAGGGTCGGAAAACCCGAGCGGCCGATGGTGGGCGGCGACGTGAAAGGTGTCGTCCAGCACGAGAAGCGGGCACCCGAGCAGCGCTCCGGCGTCGACCGCCAGCGCCTTGAGGTCGTCCTGCGCAAAAAAATCGGCCAGAAGCGCATCGGTGCTCCCGCCCGTCCAGTTTGCCTCGCCCATACCGCTCGCCCTCTCTCTTTGTGCGCAAAGCACAAGGTCTTTTTTCTTTATTATACCGCCGGTCCATTGCCGGTTCAAGGGGCCGGGACTATAATAGGCTCAGAAATCAGGAAAAGAATAGAAAAAGGCGGTGTGAAAGATGATGCGTTCAAAGTCCATGAAAGTACTGAATATCATAGCGGGCGTGCTTTTGATTGCGGCGGGCATTTACTGCCTGTGCAATCAGGACATCGCGGCGGTCACCGCGGGCCTGATGATCGGCGTCTTTATGCTGGTCTCCGGCGTCCTTGAAATCGTGGTGTTTGCGGCGACCGGCGGTTTGATGTTCGGCTCCGGCTGGCTGCTGCTCGACGGCGTGCTGACGGTGATTTTGTCGCTGTTCCTGCTCTTCAACCAGTGGTTTACCCTGATGTCCCTTCCCTTCCTGTTTACCCTGTGGCTGCTGTTTTCCGGCATTTCGCGTTTTGTCAGCGCCTTTGATTTGCGCGCCTTCGGCGTCCGCAGCTGGGGATGGGTTCTGGCCGTCGGCATCCTGCTGATGGCCGCCGGATTCATCTGCATGCTGGACCCGTGGGTCAGCGTGACGGCGATTGGCGTGACCGTCGGGCTTGTCTTTCTGCTGGAAGGCGTCAGCTCCATCGTTTACGCCTGTATCCCCCGCACAAGGTAAGCAATGCTTGTTTGCGGCGCGTGCCGCAAGGCAAAGCTTGATATAAAGACAGAAACCATCTGACCAAACAAAATGGAGGAATGAATGATGTTACCCGCAGTGTATGGCGAAAGCATGTTTGACGACTTCTTCGACAATGGTTTCTTCGGCGCTCATAACCCGCTGTTCGGCAAGAATGCCAGAAACCTGATGAAGGCCGACGTCCGTGAGACAGACGACGCAAAGGCCTATCGTCTCGCGGTTGATCTGCCCGGCTTTAAGAAAGACGAAATCAGCCTTGACCTCAAGGACGGCTGCCTGACCATCCGCGCCGAAAAGGGTCTCGACAAGGACGAGGAGGACAAGAAAGGGCGCGTCCTGCGCCAGGAGCGTTACACCGGCTCCTGCTCCCGCAGCTTCTATGTCGGCGATGTCAGGCCCGAGGACGTCAAGGCCAGGTATGAGGACGGCGTTCTGACCGTGCTTGTTCCGAAAGAGGACCTCAAAAAATCCCCTGTCAGCACCGCAATTGCGATCGAATAACCCGTTTACGTCAAAGCCTGCCGCCTGCGCCATGCAGGCGGCAGGCCTTTTTATGAGGCGAAAACCATGAAACCTACCATTTCGCTGACCGGCGTCATCGACATGCACGTCCACACGGCCCCGGATATTTGCCGGCGCACCTGCAACGATTTGGAGCTGACCGAAGCCGCCCTGCGCGCCGGGGCGCGGGCCGTTGTCCTCAAGGGGCATCACGGTTCCACCGTGGCCCGCGCGGCGCTGTGCAACGCCTACAACCGGGCGGCATTTGACGGCAACGCCTTTGTCATGTACGGCGGGCTGGTGCTGAACGGCGAGGCGGGCGGGCTGAACCCCAAGGCGGTGCAGACGGCGCTGGAAATGGGCGCAAAGGTCATCTGGCTGCCGACGGCGGACGCCGAGAACGACCGCCGCAAGCACGGCAAGCCGGGCGGCATCCGCATAACCGACGGGCGGGGCGTCCCCCTGCCGGAGCTGCGCCGCATTTTTGCGCTCATTCGGGAATACGACGCCGTTCTCGCCACCGGGCACATTTCGCCGGAGGAAATCCGCTGTGCGGCGGACTGCGCACGCGACATCGGCGTGCAGAAAATCGTCGTCTCCCACCCGGAGCACTGGGTCGTGGACCTGAGCCTTGAGGGCCAGCAGGAGCTTGTTTCTGATTACGGCGTTGTTTTGGAGCGCTGCCTGATGCAGCCCCTTGCCAACGGCCAATGGGTCAGCAACGCCGCGCGCAATCTGGAGGCCATCCGGCAGCTCGGCGCGGAAAGCACCGTTTTGTCCACCGGCTGCGGCAGCCCCGCCTTTCCGCCGTGGGAGAAAGCCATGCGGCAGCATCTGCAATTCATGGCCGATCACGGCGTCAGCACGCAGGACCTTCACCGCATGACAAGAACGACGCCCGCCCGGCTTTTGGGGCTTGTCGACACGCTCGAATAAAAAAAGGCACATTGCCGCGCTCGGACTTTGAGCGGACAATGTGCTTTTTTGTGCGTTTTATTACCGTTTTGCCGCACAGACGGTGCCGCGCGCCGCGTCCAGCGTAACCGGCATACCGCTTTTCAGCATTTGCATGGCGTTGGTCGCGTTGATGACGGTAGGGATGTCAAGGGCCAGGGCCAGCGTCGCCGAATGGCTGTCCAGCCCGCCCTGCTCGATGATCATGCCGGCCGCCTTTTTCAGGGCGGGGATCATTTTGTTGGTGGTGTAGGGCGCGACAATGATGTCCCCCTCGCTGCACAGGCGCAGCACCTCGTCCTCGTTGCGGCAGGTGACGACCGAGCCCGATACGGTGCGGCCCGTCAGCCCTGTGCCCGAAATCAGCAGGTTGCCGATGACCTCTACCTTGAGCAGGTTGCTGGTCCCCGAAACGCCGAGCGGAACCCCGGCCGTCAGCACCACCATGTCGCCGTCGGCGGCCATGCGCTCGGCGATGGCGGCCTGTACCGCCCTGTCGAACAGGCCGTCGGTCGAATCGACCTCGGGAATCACGACGGGGTGTACCCCCCAGGTCAGGTTCAGGCGGCGGCGCACGCGCTCGCTGCAGGTGCAGCACAGAATGGGCACGCCGGGGCGGAACTTGGAGATCATGCGCGCTGTGCGGCCCGATTTGGAAACGGTGACAATGGCCGCGGCGTGCAGCTCGTCGGCCGTCTGGCAGGTGGCAAAGGAGATGGCGTTGGTGACGTTGGGCACCGCGTCGCCGGTGCGCGCGCGCAGGCGGCCGGAATAGTTGATGTCGCTTTCAACGGCAAGGGCGATGCTGTCCATGGTGCGCACCGCCTCCACCGGATACTGCCCGGCGGCCGTCTCGCCCGAAAGCATGATGGCGCCGGTACCGTCGTACACGGCGTTGGCGACGTCGCTGGCCTCGGCGCGGGTGGGGCGCGGGTTGTGGATCATCGATTCCAGCATCTGCGTGGCGGTGATGACCGCCTTCCCCTGCGCAATGGCCTTTTTGATGATCATTTTCTGAATGGCGGGCAGGCGTTCGAAGTGGATTTCCACCCCCATGTCGCCGCGCGCCACCATGATGCCGTCGGACAGGGCGAGAATCTCGTCGATGTTCTGAACGCCCTCTTCGTTTTCGATTTTTGCGATGATTTCAATATCGCTTCCCCGCTTTTCCAGCTGGCGGCGGATGAGCAGCACGTCGTCCGCCGAACGCACAAAGGAGGCGGCGATAAAGTCAAAGCCGTTGTCAACGGCAAAGTCGATGTCCTCGGAATCCTTCTGCGAGAGGTAGGGCATGGAAAAGCGCGCGTTGGGGATGTTGACCCCCTTGTTGTTGGAAATCTTTCCGCCGTTGACGACGCGGCAGACGATGTCCGTGCCCTCGATGCTCTCGATGCTCAGCTCGATCAGGCCGTCGTCGAGCAGAATGGCCCCGCCCGGCGTGACGTCGCGGTACAGGCCCGCGTAGGAGATCGAGGCCTTGCCGCCGTCGCCCTCGCACGGCTCCGCCTTCAGCACAAACCGGCTGCCGCGCTTCAGCTCGGCGCGTCCGCCCTGAAACTTGCCCAGCCGAATCTCCGGCCCCTTGGTGTCCAGCATGGCGGCCACGGGCACGCCCAGCTCCTCGCGCACGGCGACAAAGCGGTCATAGCGCGCCTTTTGCTCCTCGTGCGTGCCGTGGCTGAAGTTGAAGCGGGCAACGTTCATGCCCGCCTGAATCATCTGGCGCAGCGTGTCGGCGCTGTCGCAGGCCGGTCCCAGCGTGCATACAATCTTGGTTTTTCTCATTTTGTCCTCTTTTCTGCGCGGCCCCGCCGCGCTTCTCTTTCCTGTCTTTTTCTTCACACGCTTAGTGTATCACGAATGCACAGGCCGGTCAACGCGAAAATCTGCCTTCTTGCCTGCGGTGGATTTTTATGGTATGTTATAGACAAAACAATGCCGAAAGGAGCGATTTTTCATGTCTTTTCTGTCCCCTGACGCCCTTCGCTATGTCGAGGAAAACCAGCAGGCGCTGGTCGACCTCATCGCGCGGCTGTGCGCCATTCCCGCCCCCTCTAATCACGAGCAGCAGCGCGCCGCCTTCTGCCGCCAGTGGCTGGAGGAAGCCGGGGCGCGCGAGGTCTTTATCGATGACGCGCTCAACGTCATCTGCCCCATCGGGTGCGAGGGCGACGGCCCCGTTTCCCTCTTTGCCGCCCACACCGATACCGTTTTCCCCGACACCGAGCCGTTTACGCCCCGCGTGGAAAACGGCCGCATGTACTGCCCCGGCGTGGGCGACGACACGGCCAACCTCGCCGTGCTCCTTCTGTGCGCCAAGTACGTCCTGCAAAACGGCCTGAAGCCCGGCACGGGCGGCGTGGTCTTTGCCGCCAATTCCGGTGAGGAAGGGCTGGGCAACCTCAAGGGCGCCCGCGCTCTGATGGAGCGCTACGGCCGGCGCGTCCGGCAGTTTATCTCGTTTGACGGCGGCTACCCCGACGTCTGCTGCCGCGCCGTCGGCTCGAGCCGCTACCGCGTCGAGGTGCTGACCGAGGGCGGCCACTCCTTCGGCAGCTTCGGCAACCGCAACGCCATTCATCTGCTGTCGCAGATGATCACCGACTTTTACGCGCTCAAGGTTCCGGTCGACGGCGACAGCACCACGACCTACAACGTCGGCTGCATCGAGGGCGGCACGTCGGTCAACACCATCGCCCAGCAGGCCTCCGCGCTGTATGAATACCGCTCGGATTCGGCCCTCTGCCTGGAAAAAATGGAGGCCTTCTTCCAAAGCGTTATCGCGCACTACCGCGCCATGGGCATCACCGTCAACGTCGAGCTTCTGGGCAAGCGGCCCGGCATGGGCGCCGTCGACCCGGACGCGCAGGCGGCGCTTCAGGGCAAAATCTCCGCCGTCATGCAGGAGTTCTGCGGCGCCGCGGCCACCTTCAGCTCCGGCTCGACCGACGCCAACATCTCCCTTTCCGTGGGCATTCCCTCGGCGGTCTTCGGCGCTTACCGCGGCCGCGGCGCGCACACGCGTGAGGAGTATATCGAGCTTGACAGCCTGCCGGCCGGCTTCAAAATCGCGCTGGCCTGCGTGCTGGACAGCTTTGCCTGAACACACGCCGCAAAAGGCGCTTCCCGGCCGCATACACGCCAAAAACCGTGCCGAAAGGGCACGGTTTTTGCTTACGCGTAAAACTGGTGACCGCCGATGGCGGTGACATACGGCCGGTTTTGCGGCACCCACAGGCTGGCCGCGATGTCGGCGTTCAGAAAATACAGGCAGCCGGCAGGGACGGCGGCGGCCCCTTCGAAACACATCTTGGCCGCCATGACGCTGTCCTCGCCCGGCGTGTTGTAAATGCTCCCGTCGGCCGTGGGGGTGAACTGCACGCCGTTGCGCCTGTCGAAGATGACCCGGTAAACCGTCTCGGGAAAATCGGCGCTGCGCACGCGGTTGAGCACCACGTTGCCGACGGCAATTTTGCCGGCCAGCGGCTCGCCCTGGCTTTCGGCGTGAATGATGCGGGCCAGCCAGTAAAGCGCCTCGGCGTCGTAGACCTGCCCGCCGCTCACAAGCGGCTTTCCGGCGCCTTGGAGGAACACCGTGCGCGACGCGGCGCTCCATTCCACCTCCAGCCCGTACACGGCGCTCAGCGCGCGCACCGGCAGCAGCAGGCGGCCGTCCTTTTTGAGCGCCGCACCCGGCAGGTAAAAGCAGCGGTCGTTGGCCAGCATGTATTCGCGCCCCTCCCGCACCTCGAGGTTCAGGCCGGGCGCACGCACGACGGCCGCCCTCTGCCCGGCGTCCCAGCCGACCTCGGCCGGCGAAACGGCCTCGGCAAAGGCCCGCAGCGGAACATAGGCGGCGCCGTTTCGCAGCACGGCGGAAGTGTCGAATTGCAGCTCCTGCCCGTTGAGAACGACGCGGACACCGCCGTCCTGCGCGGCCGCCTTCGGAACGGCCAGCAGCGCGGCGGCCACATACAGCGCGGCGGCCAGCCGTGCCCAGCGTTTGTCTTTCATGGGAATACTCCTTTTCTGTAACCGTTTTGTAACCTGTCTACCAGACTACCGGAAAACCCGCCCCCGCGCAACAGCTAACATCTGGAAATCGCCGCAATCCCCTGCGGCGCAGCGGGTTTGCGGGCATGTGCAAAGCTTTCCAGCCTTTTTCGGGGGAGGGTGGAACCTTTTCCGATTTTTTTCGTCCAAAGCTCTGAAATCACCTGCAAAGGAGAACACCTATGAGCAAAAGACTGATAACCCTGCTGCTGGCCGCCGCCCTTCTTTTCGCGCTGACGGCCTGCTCGTCCGGCGATGAGCCGCAAGCGCCTGCGGGCGACAAGCCTTCGGCCGCACAGCCCGGCGAAAACCCGGCGCCCGGCGAAACGCCGCCCGGTCAGCCGGGGGAGAACGGCGGCAAGCCGGCCGAAAAGCCCGACGGACAGCCGCAGGCCCCCGATTCGGCCGGCGGGCAGACGCCCGAAGCCTCCAAGCCCGACGATTCCAAACCGGATGCCTCCAAGCCGGATTCTTCCAAGCCGGACGCCTCCAAGCCCGGCGATTCCGAAAGCAAGCCGGAGGAGGGCGGCGATTTTACCATCGCCGATATCTGGGCCGACATTCAGGCTGTCGGCGGCGATCTGGTCGCATCGCTCGGCGCGCTGGACGACGACACGCTGACCACGCTATATCCCCTTTCGACGGGCGATCTGGACGAGTACGGCTATTACGGCAGCCTGATGAATGTGCAGGCCACCGAGTTTTTCATCGCCAAGGTCAAAAGCGGCAAAATGGACGCCGTCAAGGCGGCGGTTCTGTCGCGGCAGGCCGATCTGGACGCCCAGTGGAAGCAGTACCTGCCCGATCAGTATGAGCTGGTCAAAAATTACAAGCTGGTTCAAAACGGCGACTACCTCTTTTTCGGCATTGCCGAAAAGGTCTCCGCCGCCGTCGACGTGTTCAACCGGTACACAAAATAAAAAGCCCGGCAGCCTGCCGATTTGTGCAGGCTGCCGGGACTTTTTTTGCTCTTTTGCGCCCGGCTGTCGGACGCTTTTCCCGCCGCCGGATCAGGTATCCTCTTCAAAGGGCAGAACCGGCTTTTCCCGGGCGACGACAGAACCCGGCCCGATGGCCTGACGGCCGTGCTTTTGGCGGATGCCGTCCATCGCCAGCTCCAGCTTTTCACGCTTTTGCCGTCTGGCGTCGCTCTCTTCCTCGAACAGGGAAAGCTGCGACTGCACCGCGTCGGCCGGAAGCAGATTGGCCCCCGTCACCGTCATCATACGCACGGGCGCCGTCAGGCTCCGGCTTTCGCGCAGCAGCTCCCACGAAACGCGCATCAGCTCGCGCGCCAGAAAGGTGGGGGTTTTGAGCGTCTTTTGCCGCGAAACGGTTTTAAAATCGGGGTCGCGGATTTGCAGCTGCACCGTCTGGCATTTGACATTGCAGCGCCGCATACGGGCGGCCACCGAGTCGCACAGGCTGGACA
>CAKUPI010000021.1 GCA_934675045.1 uncultured Eubacteriales bacterium | reverse complement strand
GGGGTATAGCTCAGCTGGGAGAGCGCTTGAATGGCATTCAAGAGGTCAGCGGTTCGATCCCGCTTATCTCCACCAATCAGTCCACCGTAATTTTGATAGAATTACGGTGGATTTTTTTATTTCCTGCCAGAAGCTTGACAGCCGGGAAAAATCAGGCGCTGACTGTGTACGATAAGGCCGGGAAAAAGCGGGGAGCCGCAGACGGATTGGCAGAAAACCGCGGCCGCCCGATAAACGGCCTGAGAGCCTTCGGAAAACAGCAGGAAGCGGGGGCGAATCGCCAAAAGCCCCGGTTTTTTCTTTGCAGACGGCCGCCGCTGTGGTACAATGAAGAAAAAAAGGAGGCGGCAGTATGGAAAAACAAGTCCTGTACCGGTATCTGGATGAAAAGGCCGACAGCTTTTACGCGCTGAGCGACGCCGTTTGGGAAGCGGCCGAGACGGCCTTTGAAGAAAAAATCTCGGCCGAGGCGCTGTGCACGGCGCTCGTCGAGGAGGGGTTTGCCGTCGAGCGCGGCGTCGCCGGCATCGAAACGGCCTTTCTGGGGCGGTACGGCTCGGGCAGGCCGGTCATCGGCATTCTCGGCGAGTTCGACGCCCTGTCCGGCCTGAGCCAGCAGGCGGGGCTTTGCGAGCGCCGCCCGATCGCCGAGGGGGCCAACGGGCACGGCTGCGGCCACAATATGCTGGGCGCCGCTTCGCTGGCCGCCGCGTGCGCCATCAAAAAGTACCTGAAGGAAACCGGCGCCGAGGGCACCGTGATTTATTACGGAACGCCCGGCGAAGAGGGCGGTTCGGGCAAGGCGTTCATGGCGCGCGAGGGGGTCTTTGACGGGCTGGATCTGGCCCTGACCTGGCATCCGAGCGACTACAACGCCGTCTGGTCGGGCAGCTGGCTGGCCAATTATCAGGTGCGGTACGCCTTCCGCGGCGTCAGCGCGCACGCCGCCGGCGACCCGCATCACGGCCGCTCGGCGCTCGACGCCGTCGAGCTGATGAACATCGGCGTGCAGTTTTTGCGCGAGCACATCATGCAAGAGGCCCGCATCCATTACGCCATCACCAACACCGGCGGTTTTTCGCCCAACGTTGTCCAGGCCTATGCCGAGGTTTTGTACCTGATCCGCGCCCCCAAAACGGCGCAGGTGGAGGAAATTTACCAACGCGTCAATAAAATCGCGCGCGGCGCGGCGCTGATGACCGAAACCGAACTGGAAATCGACTTTGTCAAGGCCTGCTCCAACGTCATTCCCAACAACACGCTCGAGCGGGTGCTCTATCAGAACATGAAGAGCCTCCCGACGCCGCAGTACACCGAGGAGGAAATGGCCTTTATCCGGGACATGGCCGCCACCTGCGCCCGCGACTGCGAAGGCATGCGCAAAAAGCTGTGCGGCGCGACCGAGGCCGAAAGGGCCGCCGTCGAGCCTCATCTGAACGACATCCTGTACGGCTTTGTCATGCCCTATGTGCCGAGCGAGGCGGTGTCGTCCGGCTCGACCGACGTCGGCGACGTCAGCTGGGTCTGCCCGACGGCGCAGGTCTACACCGCAGCGTGGGTGGCCGGAACTCCGGGGCACAGCTGGCAGATTGTGGCGCAGGGCAAAAGCGCGCAGGCGCACAAGAGCCTGCTGTACGCCGCCAAGGTGATGGCGGGCGCCGCCGTCGACCTGCTGCAAAACCCGGAGCTGGTCCGGCAGGCGCAGGCCGAGCACGAGCGCCGTCTGGAGGGTGGAAAGTATGTCTGCCCCATTCCGGACGGGGTCCGGCCGCGCAAAATGCGATAGAACACCTGAAAAAAGGAGGATTACGGATGACCTTTGAAACGCTGATCCGGGCCGCAAGGCAAAGGATCAACCTGCGTCCGGTGGGAAAGGCGGGCGAGGCCGGCGCGGTGGCCGCCGCGCTGGAAACCGAGGCGGGCAATCTTTACACCGGCGTCAACATCGACGTGCCGTGCTCGATGGGCTTCTGCGCCGAGCACGCCGCCATTGCCGCCATGGTGACGGCGGGCGAAAGCCGCATTGTGCGGCTGGTTGCCGTGCACCACTCGGGGCGGGTCATTCCGCCGTGCGGGCGCTGCCGCGAGTTTGTCTGCCAGATCGACGAGGGAAACGGCGCGTGTCAGGTGCTGCTGGACGGCGGCCGAGTGGTCACAATCAGTGACCTGCTGCCCGAGCGCTGGGACGCATAAAAGACAAAAAGAGCCCTTCGGGGCTCTTTTTTCATGTCCAGTCGGCGGGGTTTATCACGATGTCGCGGCGCGGCAGAAGGGCGGGGCTGTACAGCGGCACCAGCACGCGCGCCGAAACCGGCTCGGCGCGCGGCAGAAGCCCGGCGGCGTGGGCCAGACGGCCCAAAAACGGCTCGGGGCCGGAAAAACGGGCGCGCAGCGCCCCCATGTCCAAATCCTTTTCCCGCTTGGAAAGCCGGCGTCCGTCGGGCGCGACGAGCAGCGGGATGTGCCCGAAGCGCGGCGGCACATACCCCAAAAGGCGGTACAGACAAAGCTGCACCGGCGTGGAATCGAGCAGATCGCGGCCGCGGATGACCTCGCTTACGCCCATGAGGGCGTCGTCGACGACGACGGCCAGCTGATAGGCGTGTACGCCGTCGCGCCGCCGCACGACGATGTCGCCGCAGTCGCGCGCCGGATTGCGGCGCACCGGCCCGCAGAATACATCGTCAAAGAAAACCTCCCCGTCGGGGACGGCAAGGCGGAGGTTGGGGGCGCGCAAAAGGGACAGCTCCCGGCGCTGCGCCTCGGTCAGGCTGCGGCAGCGCCCGCCGTAAAGGCTGCGGCCGTCGCCGGCGTGCGGCGCCTGCGCCGCGTGCAGCTCGGCGCGCGTGCAGAAGCAGGGGTAAAGCAGCCCCTGCGCGCGCAGCCGGTCAAGGGCCTGCGCGTAGACCTCCCGCCGCGCGCTTTGCAGGCAGGGGCCGCCGGGGGCGTGCAGGCCGCCCTCGTCCCAGTCGAGGCCCAGCCAGAGAAGGTCCTCCTCCAAAAGCCGGGCGTATTCCGGCTTTGAGCGATCGGGGTCGAGGTCCTCGATGCGCAGCAGCATACGGCCGCCCTGCGCGCGGCAGGACAGCCAGGCGGCAAGGGCGCAGAACACGTTGCCCAGATGCATGCGGCCGCTGGGGCTGGGGGCAAAACGCCCGCGAACGGTTGGGGACATCTCTATCACATCCTGAAAACACAAATGCAAAGTGTACTTGACAAAAAATGCAAAGCGAGCTATGCAAAAAGGGGGCGAAGCATTGAAAGCGCGCATCCGGGAGCTTCGGCGCGAGCGCAGGCTTTCACAGGAGGAGCTGGCCGACGCCGTCGGAACGACGCGCCAGACCATCACGTCGATCGAGGTGGGCCGGTACACGGCGTCGCTGCTGCTGGCCGTACAGATTTTCCGGCCTTTTGCCCCGGTCGTGGGCGACGCCCATTACGCCGATTTTCTGGCCGGAATACAGGTGGGGCTGCTGGCCGGACTTGCGCTGGTCGCCGTCTGCGTGCTGGTCAAAAGCGCCGTCGCCCTGCGCGGCGAGCGCAAGGCCCGCGCGCTCATCATCCGCGAAAACGACGAGCGGAGCCTCTTTATCGCGCAGAAAACCGGCATGAGCAGCTATAAGTATGTGGCGGCCGGGTATTTCAGCGCGGCGGTCATGGCGGCGCTGCTGTGCGCGGCGCTGTTCGAGGTGGCGGTACGCGCCGCGCTGTACGCCTGTTGCGCAAGGAAGCTGTAAAAGGCCCGCCCCGCGCCTTTATACGCCGGGCAAGGGCGGCTTTTGCGGCACAATAAGTTTGGGCGGCAGGTGTTCCTGCCGCCCAAAGTCGTTTTTGCTGTCAAGGGGACAGCCCGGGGCAGCCCCTTTCGGTTTTTAGTGCTCGCAGTTGCAGCCGCAGCCGCAGCCCTTGTCGTCCTCGTCCATGACCTCGTCCTCCAGCAGGCTGAGATCAAACTCAAGCTCCTCGCCGCAGGCGGGGCACTTCATGCCGCCCTCGTCCAAGACGTCCTCGTCGACGCAGATTTCCTCGCCGCAGGTCGGGCAGGAAAGCTGGTAGAAGGTTTCGTCGCAGTCGCAGCCGTCCTCGTCGTCGTCCTCGTCGTAGAGGTCGCACTCGCAGCAGTCCTCGAGAACGTCGCAGACGTCGTCCAGCGTGTCCTCCATCTCCTCAAGCTCGTCGTCGATGTCGCCGATGGCGTCCTCGATGAGCTCGATTTCTTCGGACATGTCGGCGGCGTCGGACTCAAGGTCGGAAACGGCCAGCGCGATATCGTTCAGCGTGTCGACGATGGCGCACAGCAGCTTGCCCTGGTCGGTGCTGTCGTCGATTTTAAGACCCTCAAGCAGACCCTTGAGGTAAGCGGTTTTTTCCGTAACAGTCATGTGGGAATCCTCCTTATAGTTTATTCCTTGGAGCGCTCGAGATATTCGCCCGTGCGGGTGTCGATGCGGATTTTTTCACCGGCGTTGATGAACAGGGGCACGCGCACCTCGGCGCCGGTTTCCAGCGTGGCGGGCTTGGTGACGTTGGTCGCCGTGTCGCCGCGGACGCCGGGCTCGGTCTCGGTGACCTCCAGATCGACAAAGAAGGGGGGCTCCAGACCGAAGACATTGCCCTTGTAGGACAGGACCTTGACCACCATGTCCTCTTTGACAAAGCGGAAGGCGTCGCTCAGCTTGTCGGCGTTGAGGGGCAGCTGCTCGTAGGTCTCGGTGTCCATGAAGTAGTACAGATCGCCGTCGTTGTACAGGTACTGCATATCGCGGCGGTCGACGTAAGCGTTTTCAAACTTGTCGGTGGGGTTAAAGGTGCGCTCGGTGACGGCGCCGGTAATGACGTTTTTCAGCTTGGTACGGACAAAGGCGGCGCCTTTTCCGGGCTTGACATGCTGAAACTCCACAATTTGCATGACCTGTCCGTCCATTTCAAAGGTAACGCCGTTTCTGAAATCTCCTGCCGTTATCATAAAGATGACCTCCAGTTTAGTTTAGCACAGATATTCTACCGCAAAAAGGTCCATTTTGCAAGAGAAATCACAGAATAAGCAATTCTTTGGGCATTTTGGTCAGGTTCACCTTGCCCGACGGGCTGAGGTAGACCATGTCCTCGATGCGGACGCCGAAGCGCCCGGGCAGGTAGATGCCCGGCTCGATGGTGATGACGTTGCCGACCTTGAAGCGGGCCTGGCTGGTGCGCGAGGCGCGGGGATTTTCGTGAATGAGCAGCCCGAGGCTGTGGCCGAGACCGTGGCCGAAGTACTGGCCGTAGCCGGCCTGCTCGATGACGGAGGCCGCGGCGTTGTGGACGTCGCTGCCCAGAGCGCCGACCTCAAAGGCCTCGATGCCGCGCTTCTGCGCTTCGAGGACGGTGGCGTACACCTTGCGCATCTCGTCGGTCGCCTCGCCGACGGCCACGGTGCGGGTCATGTCCGAGCGGTAGCCGTTCCAGGTGGCGCCGAAGTCGATGACGATAAAGTCGCCCTTCTGCACGACGCGGTCGTCGGGCACGCCGTGGGGCAGGGCGCTTTTGGGGCCAGAGACAAAGATGGTGGAGAAGGAGACGCCGCCCGAGCCGTGACGGCGCATGCGGTATTCAAGCTCGCCCGCCATTTCCATTTCGGTGACGCCCGGCTTGATGAGGCCGTACAGCTCGTCAAGCGCCTTTTCGGCGATGCGCTGGGCCTTTTCGATGCACTCGACCTCACCCTGCTCCTTGACCTCGCGCAGCAGCTCAAAGGCGTCGCCGACCGGCTTGAGGGCGCACGACACGGCGCGCAGGTACTTCTGATACTCGTCGTATGTCATGGCGCGGTCTTCAAAGCCCAGCAGCTTGATCTCCTTTTCGCGCACGATCTGCTCGGCGCAGTCGGGGGTGGGGTAGCCGGTTTCCGGCATGATGACCTGGTAGCCCAGCGGAACGACGCGGGCGGTGGCGTCCTCGATGTAGCGGGAATCGGTAAAGAGCCAGCCCTCGCCGCCGGCGGTGATGATGGCGATACCCTCGATGCCGGGCATGCCGGTGGCATAGACCAGATTGTCTCCCCCGGTCAGAACAACGGCGTCCAGCTGCTGCTCGCGCAGCATAGCGGCGATTTTTTGCAGTCTTGTCATGATGTTTCCTCCTTATTGCTTACCCATTGCATTTTGATACAAGATTTTCATGGCGAGGGCGTCCTCGGCCTGCGTGCCGGCCGACTCGCAGATGATGTGCGGCGACAAAGCGCGTTCGGCCAGCAGCGCGGCAAGCGGCGCGAAGTCGGGTCCGTACACCGTGTCGGCAAAGGTCAGATGCCGGACTTCGCCCCCCCTGGCGTACTCGATTTTGCTGAAATGCGCGTGAAACAGGCGCCCGCGCTCGGCGCCCAGCTGGTGATGCAGCGCGTCGAGCACGCCGCAAAGCTGCTCACGCGTGGTAACCTGCCCGAGCGTGCGGGCGTTTAGGTGCCCGAAGTCGACGCAGGGCAGCAGACGCTCGTCTGTGCGGCAAATCTGCATGACCTCGGGGAGATCGCCGAGCACGTTGATTTTTCCCATCGTCTCGATGCACAGGCGCACATGGCCGAGGCCCTCCGCTTCCAGACAGGCCAGAGCGCCGCGCAGGCCGCTGACGGTGTTTTCCAGCGCCTGAGCGCGCGTCTGCCCGGTCAGGCCGCCGCAGTGTACGACGACGCGGCCGGCACCCATCCAGTCCGCGGCGCGGCAGGCGCTTAAGATATAGCCGAGGTTCTTTTGGCGGCGCTCGGGGTCCGGGCTGGACAGGTTGATGAAGTAGGGGGCGTGCAGCGAGAGGACAATGCCGTGCCCGCGTGCGCGCTCGCCCAGCGCCCGGGCCGTCTCCTCGCCGATGCTGACGCCGCGGCCGCACTGGTATTCAAAGCAGTCCAGCCCCATTTCGCGCAGAAAGCGCGGGGCGTCAAGGCTGGATTTATACTGCCGGGAAAAGCTTTCGCTGTTTCCGGCCGGACCGAAGATGGCTGACATGGGGTTACTCCTTCGGCTGCAAAAAAGGCTTTTCAAAGAAGCGGCGCAGCCTGAAATACCAGAGATAGTCGTCGATGGACTCGACGCGCAGCGCGCGCAGGCCGCAGCGGCGCGCCCCGAGCACGTCGGTAAAAATCTGATCGCCCAAAAGGGCGGCCTGTCCGGCGGGGCAGCCGATTTGCGCCAGCGCCTGCAAAAAGCCGCGCCTGGCCGGCTTGCGGGCCAGATGAATGAAGCCGCAGTGCAGCTTTTCGCCAAACAGGCGGACGCGCTGCGGATGCCTGTTGTTGGACAGAATGAACAGGGTGATGCCCGCCTGCTGCAGCCCCTCGGCCCACCGGACAATGTCGGGAGAGGGCGCGGGGTCGCGCGTTTGGGCGATGGTGCCGTCGATGTCGAGCAAAAGAGCGCGAACGCCCATCCCGCGCAGCTCGTCGGCCGTTACGTCGAGCGGGGACGGATAGGTGCGGTGGGGATGAAGCAGCATGGAACACTCCTTTGCGCTGCGGCATAAACAGAAAGGCCGCGTCATAAAAATCAACGAGCAAAGACCATCGGGCACGACAAAGCAGCCACGGACGCTCCGGCGCCGATGGTATCCACTTCATTTTACCATACGGGGCCGATTGAGCACAAGGGGGACTTTACAGTTGGGGGACAAAATCAGAAGCTTCCTCGTCGCAACGGCCGAGGACCAGAAAAACGCCGCCGAATTGCACATGCCGTCCTGCTATCTCTTTTACTGCATCGGCGAAGGGGGCGTGCTGCGGCGCAGGGGACTGCCCGCGTCGGCGCGCGGCGGGATCATGGGGATTTTTGACGACGGCTCAACCGACTGGCAGAGCGTTGACGCCGGCCGTCTGGCGCGCGACATTGTCGGCGAGTGCGCGCGCCGCAGCTACGGCGGGGTGCTGCTCGACTTTCAGGAAAGCGTGGGGGCGCTGGAGACGGTGCGGCGCATCGCGCCCGCGCTGACGGCCAAGCGGCTGGTGCATTTTGTGCCGCTGGGGCTGGCCGAGGCCAGCGATCAGGGGAAGATCATTGTGCCGTCGGGCATCAGCGGCGGCAGCTTCAGCGACATGCTGCGGCAGTACACCGTGCGCTATCCGCCGGAGCGGCTGTGCCTGGAGCTGGTGCGCGTCTGCTCCGATTTCGTCATGCCGTCCTACACGGCCGAGGGACGGCCGCTGTCGGCGGCCGAGTTTCGCGAGATTCTCGAGCGCGAAAGCCCGCAGAGTTATTTTTCCGCAGAACTGTGCGCAAAATACTTTACCTATCAGGACCGGGAGCGTCAGGTGCATTTCCTGCTGTACGACGACCCGTCGACGGCCGCGCAGAAGATCCGGGCGGCGGCGCGGCAGGGGTATTTTGCCGCCTTTCTCCTGTACCGCGACTGGGGCGGCGCGGCTGGGGACATTGCCGCCGAGGCGTAAAGACGGCGGTGCCCGCGGGGCAGGAAAAAAGGCCCGCGCCGGGGCGCGGGCCATGGATGCAGGAGCAGATGTACAGAAAATCGATCAGCAGCAATTGCTGCAGCAGCTGCCGCAGCAGTTGTTGCCGCAGCAGTCGTCGAAGCCGCAGTCGCAGCCGCAGCTCCCGGCGTTGTGGCAGCAATGCACCCAGATGATGACGATGGCGATGACAACGATGATCCAAAAGGCCTCGTAGCCTCCGAAGAAGCCTCCTTTATTGCGATTGCATCCCATACCCATAAGAACTTAACCTCCTAAAAAGTTTCTCATTCCATAGTATTGCGGTATGGGGTCTGTTGTGACTGGCGGGGCGGGCCGTTATTTTTTGGCGCCGTCCAGCTGGGCGCGGGTCAAAACGCCGTTTTCGATCAGCCGCTCGCCCAGCGTCTGTCCGGTGCCCTTGCAGGGTGCCCAGAGGGCGTTATACGAGATGAGTGCCATGTGATCGCGCAGCAGGCCGGTGGTCTGAAGCTGCTCGTACTGCGCGCCGGTGATCAGCCCCAGCTCGGTGGCCTTGCTGACGGCGGCGCGGTAGGAAAAATCCCCGGCGGCGTCGTCGTAGCCGAGCGCGCGCAGCACATAGGTGCAGTACATGTTGGAGTCGGCCGGCGTCTGCTGCGAAAACTCGGTTTTGGACATGCCGTTGGTGTATTTCATGTGCTCGCCGTAGGCGACGTAGCGGATGCCGTCGGGCCAGCCGGTGAGGTCGGTAAAGCTCGAACGGCCGGTGTAGCCGAGCGCGGCGCTTTCCTCGCCCAGCAGGCGGATGAGCATGATGAGCGACTCCTGCCGCGTGGGGCGGCGGGTCAGTTCGTAGCCGTGGTTGCTGCCGCGGAACAGGCCGATGGCGTTGAGGCGGTCGGCCTCGTCCTCATACAGCGCGGCGGCCACGCGCGTGACCGTCGCCCCGTCCTTGAAGCGCACCGTCGCGGTGCGGCTGGTGATGCGCAGACCGGCGCTCTGCTGCACGGCCACCATGTAATAGGTGTGGGGCGCGGCGGCGCTGCCGACGGCCAGCGTGCGGCCGTGCGTGACGTCGATGAGCTCGCTGGTTCCCGTCGACGCGGCGCTGCCGTCCGTCAGCAGAATGCCGGCGCCCGCCGGGCCGGAGACGACGTCGCCCTGACCGAGGGTCAGCTCGCTCCACGCGCGCGCGTTTTGCTGCGCGCCGCTTTGCAGCACCGACTGCACCGCCGCGGCGACGATTTTTTCCTGCAATCGCTTGTCTATGTAGGCGTCGGCGGCGCTTTGCAGCCTGCCGCTTTTTTGCGAAAAGAGCGCGTCGGCCTGCGCTTCGGCGTTTTTCTGCACCGAGGCGTTGTAGACTTTTTTGGCGTAAGACAGGGTGACCAGCGGGTCAGAGGCCCCTCCGCCGGCGGCCAGCGCGGTAAAAAGGGCAAAAAAACCGGCGATCAGCAGGCAGAGAAACAGAGTGGTTTTACGCAAGGAGCACCTCGATTCACAGCAGCGGGCGAACGAACACGACAGTTAAAGATAGTATACCGCATTTCGGGGAATCTGACAAGGCCAGGGCCGCGCCGCCGGGCGTTTTCCGCCCCGGGGCATTGCGCCCGTTCGTCCCTGCGGGGCGGTTGCCCCCGCCCCCTCCCGTTCGTCCCTGCGGGGCGGTTGCCCCTGTCCCTTCCCGTCCGTCCTCGCGGGGCGGTTGCCCCTGCCGGCTCGAAAAAGGCCTTCTTCCCGCCGCCGGGAAGAAGGCCTTTGAGGCTTGGAACGCGCCGCCGGGCTTGCGCCCTCACCGGGCGGCGCTTTTTGCGAAGCGCCGGCGAATCACCGCCGCCCCGGCCCTTGCAGCCGGGCAGCCGGGGGTGAAAAACGCCCCCGCCCGTCCCCTCTGCCATGCCGTTTTCACTCGCCCAGCTTGCGGCGCCGCGGAAAAGCGGCAAAAATACGGAAAAAGGCCCGCCGCCGGCGGGTCTTTTTTTAAATCCGGTCTGACAAATCAATAAATGCTCCAGTCAAAGGCTTCGGACAGGTCGTGCAGCAGCATGATGCCGGCCCGCGAGTTGCCGTGCTCGTCGAGCGAGGGGCCCAGCACGCCGACGCCGCACCGGCCGGGAACGACGCCCAAAATGCCGCCGCCGACGCCGCTTTTGGCGGGAATGCCCACCATGGCAGCAAAGTCGCCCGAGCCGTCGTACATGCCGCAGGTCGACATCACGGCCTTGATCAGGCGGCAGGTCGCGCGGTCGGCCAGCCGTTCGCCCCCGGCGGTGACGCCGTTGCGGGCCAGAAAGCAGCCGAGGGCGGCGATGTCGCGGCAGTCGGCCTCGACCGAGCACAGCCGGAAATAGGCGTCGAGCAGCGGCTCGACGGCACATTCCAGAATGCCGGTGCTCTTCATATAGTAGGCCAGCGCGCGGTTGCGGTCGCCCGTTTCCTTTTCCGAGCGGTAGACGGCCTCGCACACCGAAAGGCCGGGGTTGCCGGCAATGCGGCGGAAAAGGGACAGCACCCGTTCAAACTTCTGTTCGGGCACGTCGCCCGCCACCATCGACAAAGCGGCGATGGCGCCCGAGTTGATGAAGGGGTTCAGGGGCTTTTTGTCGCTCTTGGTCTCCAGGCTGACGATGGAATTGAAGCCGTCGGCCGTCGGGGAGATGTTGATTTTCCGAAAGAGCCGCTCCAGACTGTTGTCCAAAAGCGCGGCCAGAAGGACGGGAACCTTGATGATGCTCTGTACGGTAAAGGTGCTCTGGTAGTCGCCAAAGCACTGCGATTGGCCGTCGACATCCATCAGGCACAGGCCGAACAGCGACTTGTCCTGCTTGGCCAGCTCGGGAATGTAGGAGGCGACGGCGCCCTGCTCGGCGTAGCGGGCGTTGTTGCGCATGAGCGCCTCGGTGTTTTTGTCCATAACCTGCTCCCCTTTTCTTTATTAAGCGAATTGTAACACAGAGCGGCGGCCTTGACAATGCCCGAAGCGCGGGTGCATAATGAAAAAACAGCCGCGCGGAAAAGGGTGCGCGGCGGGAAGGACGGCGTATGAACAGAAAGATAGACATGACAAAGGGCGGCGTGATTTCCGGCGTGGTGGCCTTTTCCATTCCCCTGCTCATCGGCAATTTGTTTCAGCAGCTGTACAGCGTGGTGGACAGCATTGTCATCGGCAACTTTGACGGCCACACCGCCCTGTCGGCGGTCGGAACGGCCGCCATGCCGAGCGAGGTGCTGCTGGCGATGTTTGTCGGCATCGGCATGGGGGCCGGCATCATGGTTTCGCAGTACATGGGCGCGGGCGACATGGAAGGAATCCGCCGGACGCTGCGCACGGGCACCAGCTTTTTCCTGCTGTGCGCGCTGCCGCTGACGGCGGTCGGCATTTTGCTGGCGCCGTGGCTGCTGCGGTTTATGAACGTGCCGGAGGACGCCTTTGAAATGGCGCGGCAGTACCTGTGCACGATTTTTCTGGGCACCGCTGCCAGTCTGGGCTACAACATGAACGCCGGCGTGCTGCGCGGAATGGGCGACAGCCGCTCGACGCTGAAAATCCTGGTCTTTGCCTGCGCCGTCAACATTGTGCTGGACCTTTTGTTTGTCGCCGTGTTTCACTGGGGCGTCATCGGCGTCGGCGCCGCCACCGTCATCGCGCAGTACGCCTCGTGGATTTACAGCCTCATTTACCTGCGCAGGGCCTACCCGGAGCTGGAGCTGAGCCTGCTGCACTTTTCGGTTGACCGCAAAACGCTGGGCGGCATGGCGCGGCTGGGCCTGCCCATCGGCTTTAACAACGCGGTATTTGCGCTGGGCTTTGTGGTCATGAACTCCCTCATCAACCGGCAGGGCACCATCTTCATGGCGGGGGTGACGGCGGCCGTCCGCATCGATCAGCTGTGCTTTTTGCCCGTTTCGAGCTTCGGCGCGGCGGCGACCACCTTCTCGGGCCAGAACGTCGGCGCGCTCCAGCTGGACCGCCTGCGCACGGGCTTTCGGAAGATTCTGCTGCTGACGCTGGCCGTCAACGGCGCGCTGAGCGCCGTCATCCTGCTGCTGGGGAAGTACGTCCTGCGCCTGTTCACGCGGGAGCCGGAGGTCATCGCCGTCGGGCTGCACTGCATCTGGTGGCTGGTGCCGCTGTACTCCATTTTTGTCGTTTACAACACCTGCTGCAGCTTTATGAACGGCGCGGGCGAGGTCCGGGTGCCCACGCTGGCCAGCCTGCTGATGTTCTGGGGCGTGCGCATTCCGGCGGCCTATCTCTTCTTTGACGCGCTGGGCCGCGACTACATCTACGCCTCGTACCCCGTCAGCTGGGTGGTCGGCGCCCTTGTCGCGGGCGGATACTACCTGAGCGGACGCTGGAAGCGGCATTTTGCGCTGCGCGCCCCGCAATCCTGAAAAAACCGAACAGCAAAAAAAGTCCCACGACCGGTTCAGTTCCGGCCCTGGGACTTTTGCATTTTGGGGAAAAATCAGAGGCGCCGGGCGATGGCGCGGGCGGCGTGAACGCCGGAGGCGCCGGCCTGTGCCAGGCCGCGGGTAATGCCGGCGCCGTCGCCGATGGCGAACAGGCCGGGCAGGTCGGTTTCCAGCTCGCGGCTCAGGTCGATGCGGGCCGAGTAGAACTTGACCTCGACGCCGTACAGCAGCGTGTCGCAGTTGGCGGTGCCGGGGGCGATTTTGTCGAGCACATAGATCATCTCGATGATGTTGTCCATGTGCCGCTTGGGCAGCACCAGGCTGAGATCGCCGGGCGTGGCGTTCAGCGTCGGCTTGACAAAGCTGTGGCCCATGCGGTGCTCGTTGGTCCGCACGCCGCGGACAAGGTCGCCGAAGCGCTGCACGAGCACGCCGCCGCCCAGCATGTTGGACAGCGAGGCGATGTGCTTGCCGTAGGAATAGGGCTGGTTGAAGGGCTTGGTGAAGCGGTTGGACACGAGCAGGGCGAAGTTGGTGTTTTTGGACCGCAGCGCGGGGTCGGCGTAGCTGTGGCCGTTGACGGTGATGAGCCCCTCGACGTTTTCCGAAACGACGTGGCCGTAGGGGTTCATGCAGAAGGTGCGCACCGTGTCGCCGTACTGCTTGGTGTGGTAGACCAGCTTGGACTCGTACACGACGTCGGTAATGTGCTCAAAGACCTTGGCGGGCAGCTCGACGCGCACGCCCAAATCGACCTGATTGTTGCTCATGGGCAGGTTGAGCTCGCGGCAGCGGTCGGAAAACCATTCGGCGCCGCTGCGCCCGGGCGCGGCAATGCAGAAGGCGCACTCGACGTCGCCGTCGCCGCGCAGGTGCAGGCGGTATCCGCCGTTTGGCAGCGGGGTGACCCCCTCTACGGCGGTGTTGAAGCGGAACTCGCATTTTCCGCGCATAAACTCGTAAATGTTGGTCAGGATTTTGAGGTTCCGGTCGGTGCCGAGGTGCTTGCAGCGCGCCTGAAGCAGGTGCAGGTCGTGCTCGAGGGCGCGGCGCTCCAGAATACGGGCCTCGGGCGAATCGGTGGTAAAAACCTCTTCGGTGGCGCCGAAGCGCACGTTGACCGAATCGACGTAATCGATCAGGTCCATCAGCTCGCGGTCGTCAAGATAGTCGCTCAGCCAGCCGCCGAATTCGGTGGTGAAGTTGTATTTTCCGTCGGAAAAGGCGCCGGCCCCGCCGAAGCCGGACATGATGGAGCACGGCTTGCAGGAGATGCACTCGCGCACCTTGCCCGCGACGATGGGGCAGCGCCGGCTGTAAATGTCGTTGCCCATTTCCAAAACGAGCACCCTGAGATGGGGCTTGAGCC
>CAKUPI010000020.1 GCA_934675045.1 uncultured Eubacteriales bacterium | reverse complement strand
GTCAGTTTTTGAACAGTGCGGTGTAGGCGGCGTCCAGCGTCGCAACGTCGAGCGACTGGATGGCGTAGCCGGTCATTTGGAGATTCCACGTGTTCTGATCGGTGTTGAAGCCCGACAGGGCCAGCTGCTCGCTCGTGATGGCGGCGGGCATGGTGACCGAGTTGAACAGGGTGACGGACTCGCCGGCCTTTAAGACGGTCTTGCAGCCGATGACGGCGTCAAGGGTCTTGATCGAGGGGTCGTTCCACGAGGCGATGAGGTTGGCCTTGAGCTCGTCGAGGTTCATGACCTTCCAGCCGTCGTGGTCAATGCCGCCGAACCACTGGTCGAGCAGGGTCTGATAGGCGCTGCCGCTGAACAGGGCGTTGAGGCCCTCGGCGTTGAAGTGGGCGGCGTTGTTGTTGTCGTAGTCGATGAGGTTGAGGCCGCCGACCGCCTGGCTCTCGTCGTTCAAGATGCAGGCGAGGCGCAGCCACGAGTTGAACTTGTTCATGCTGACCTTCATAAAGACCCAGCAATCCTGGCTGTCCTGCGCGACGGTGATGGTCGGGTCCTTGGCGTAGGACTGGCTGGGCATCAGGGTGTGCTGCGCATCGGGGTTCCACTGCGGCTCGGTCAGGCCGATTTTGACGTTGCCGACGGTAAAGGTGTTGGTCTTGGTGTCGGTCGTCGAGGTGAAGTAGGCAAGGGTTCCGCCGATGGCAAGGGCGGCGGTCAGCATAACGGCGACGGCCGCCAGAAGTATGGATTTGCGCTTCATGGTGCAAGCATCCTTTCTGTTATGTGTTTACAGCCTTACATGCCGGAGGCCAGAGCCCATGCGTTTGCGACGGTGGCGGGGTTCAGATGATCATGCTGGACGGCGTAGGCGGTGAAGGTCAGCGTCGGCTTGTTGGCGTTGGCAGCCTGCATGTCAGCCTTGGTGACGGTGGTCTTGACGGTGACTTGATTGTCCTTGAGAACGTAGAAGTCCTGGTTGGCGGCGTTTTTCTCAACGACGCGGTACACCACGTTCGCGGGCAGCGAGGCGTCGGTCATCCAGCCGTCGGCAAGGGTGTAGTCATTCAGGTAAGTGCCGTAGTTGGCGCTCTTTTCGATTTTGACAAAGACATAGCACTTTTCGCTGTTTGCGGTGACGGTGACCTTCGGGTCTTTGGCGATGGTCTTGCCGGGCACCATTTGCAGGTCGAGGTTTTCGGTTTCGGTCAGATCGATGTCAACGTCCGAGGTGGTAAAGGTGTTGACGACAGAGCCGGTCGAGTCGATCAGCCAGGCCAGCGTCGTGCCGGCGGCAACGCCGACGACCAGAACGACGGCGAGTAAAAGAGCCAGGGATTTCTTTTTCATGTTATGTCCTCCTTATTGGGCGGTGAAGATGAAAGGGGCCCGGTTAGCCCGTAATGCCGGTGAAGGCGGCGGGGCAGGCGACAAAGGCGGCGTCGGAATTGCCAAAGCCTTCGGCCTGAATGGCGCAGGCGATCAGCTTGATGGTCTTGCCGTTCAGGGCTGCGTACTCGGTGTCGCTCAGCTCGCCCTTGATGCCGAACTGCTCAAACACGACGAGGTTGACATCAGCGGCAGAGGCGTCGACGACGTCCTTATAGCAGTAGTAGCCAGCGTGGCCCGCGACGGGGTTCCAGCCCTTTTCGGCCATCTGCTCGGCGATGGTCTTGTAAGCGCCGCCGGCGGCCTTTTCAGCGGTGCCCAGCCCGTTTTCGACCTTGATGAAAACATAGCATCTTTCGCTCGGGGTCTTTACGTGGACGGTCGGGTCCTTTTCATAGTCACTGCCGGGGATCAGCTTGTAGCTGTTTTCGGTGACGCGCCCCGTGGTGCCGTTGGTGACGTCTTTTTCGTCGAGGGTGATGTTGACGTTGCCGACGGAGAAGGTGTTGGTGACCTGGGCGGACGTGGAGGTCAGATAGGCGACGGTGCCGCCGATGGCAAGGGCTGCGACAAGGACAAATGCGAGGGCGAGGGTCAGTGTCTTTTTCATGGTTTGTTCCTCCTGATTGTATATTTTTTACTTTCGCTCTATGGTAACACGCACGCTGCGCGGGAAAACGGAGGGTCGGGGCGCTTTGCGCCGGGCTTAGGATTTTTCGCGGTCGGCCCGCTCGGCCTTTTCCAGCCATTCGGGCAGGAAGATGAGGACGAACAGAATGACGGCCGCGCAAATGGTGATGTAGGTACCCGGCGGCGCGGAAATCCACGCCGAAAGGTACCCGAGCTTGGGAATGCAGAAAACCGGGCGCCCGATGAGGTTGTTGAAGTGCACCGGCGCGCCGTCGGGGGCGTCGTTGGCGTCGCCCTTGGTGTAAAAGAGGCGCTTTTCGAGGTCGATGTCAACGACGCGGTGGGTGGCAACCGTCAAGTCCTCGTTTAACACAAAGGTGATGGGGTCGCCGACGGCAATGCTCTGCGGCTCGGCGCCGCGGACGTAAATGAGCGAGCCGACGGGGTAAACCGGCTCCATGCTGCCGCTGAGCACGGTGTAGGGCGTCAGCCCGACCAGCCGGACGCCGGCCAGCAGGACGGCGAGGGCGACGATGGCCAGTATCAGCAGCCAGGAGATGGCGTTCCATACGCTTTTGACGGTTTTACTCATGCGCTTCACCCACAGGAACCGACAGGGCGCTGTCAAACAGGACGATAAGCTCAAGCGCGCTGCGGAAGGATATGGTTTTGTTCTTTTCCAGCCAGTGCACGTTGCCCTGCCAGCTGGCGTTTTGGTAAAAGAGAATGCGGAGGCTGAAGGTGGCCAGTGCGGGGCGGCGAAAGGGCGGCCGGGCCGCCGTGCGGCGCTTTTTCTTCCGGACGGGCGCGAGAAAGGCATCGGCTTCGGCCGGGACTTCGAGGCCGGGCGGGCGGTCGACGGCGAGCAGAAGCTGCGTCAGGCCGGAAAAGGAAATGGCCCAGTCGAGCTGCGGGCCCAGAATGACGCCGGCAGGGCGCTTGTCTTCGTAGGAAAGTACGCGGACGAGAAAGCTTTTCTGCTCATGCGGGGAAAGACGCGGGGCTTCAGCGAGCAAACGGCCACCCCCTTTCACAGCTTTAGGATGATTTTATTATACTGATGTAAAGTTACAAACACGTTACATTTCGGGAAAAAATAAAATTTAAAAATTTTTTTCGGCCTGCCGGGCGGGTTGCAGAATCCCTGCCGGAAAAAGGCACGGAATATGTTAAAGCGGGGCGGAAAAAGGGAAAAAGAGGCGGCGGACAGCCCGGCGGCGCTTGCCCCCGGGGAAACAAAATGGTATAATGGACGAAACCCATTTTACGCCGGTCAGCCGGGGGGCGAGGGGGTGCGAAAGTCGGATGGCGGTGTGTGAAAAGCTGTATATCACCATGCTGGCCGGGTTCTCGATGTGCCGGGAATCCGGCGGCGAGCGGGTGTCGATTTCGGAGCAGGACAAGGCCTTTCGCCGTATGTGGACCTTTCTGCAATACATGTCGGCCTTTCGCCAGCGGACGGTCAGCCAGGAGGAGCTGATCGAGGTGCTCTGGGGGCACAGCGAGCTGGACGATCCGGCCAACGCGCTCAAAACGCTGCTGCACCGCGCGCGGGCCGTGCTCGAGTCGATAGGCTTTGCCGACGGCAAAAAGGTGCTGTGCTACCGCCGCGGCGTTTACAGCTGGCATCCCGAGCTGGAGATTGTCGTCGACACCGAGGAGTTTGACAGGCTGTGCGCGCAGAGCGGCGCGCTTGCGACCGAGGAGGAGCTGGGCTTTGCCCTGCGCGCGCTCGCGCTGTACACCGGCGATTTTCTGCCCGGCGCCGACAGCAGTTCGTGGCCCCTTTCGCTGCGTGCCCATTACCACGCCCATTACTTCAGGCTGTGCGGCGACACGGCCGCCGCGCTGGGCCGTCTCGGGCGCTACGACGAGGCCATCGACCTGTGCCGCGCGGCCACGCTGATCGATCCGTACGAGGAGGCCGTTCAGCTGCGGCTCATGCAGCTTCTGGCGGCGTCGGGGGCGCGGCAGGCCGCCATCGCGCGCTATGCCGAGGTGGCCGGTATGCTGATGGACGAGCTGGGCGTCGTGCCCTCGCAGGAGGTGACCGAGCTGTACCGCGAGCTGTCGCGATCGTCGGAGGGCGTGGAGCGCGACCTCAGCGTCGTGCGCCGCGATCTGACGGAAAAGGGGCCAAAACGGGGAGCTTTTTTCTGCCAGTATGTGGTGTTCCGCGACATTTACCGGCTGGAGGCGCGCAAGGCCGCGCGTTCGGGGCAGGTGGTGCAGCTGGTCATGCTGACGCTGACAGGCCGCGGCGGCGGACGCCTTGACGCGCAGCAGCGCGCGTCGGCCATGCTGGCGCTGCGAAGGGCCATTTACCGCAGCCTGCGCAGCGGCGACGTCTGCACGCGCTTCAGCGCCACGCAGTTCCTCGTGCTTTTGCCGACGGCCAACCATGAAAACAGCGTCAAGATCATCGGCCGCATTTTGCGGCTCTTTCACGGCGGGGCGTGCTTCGGCGCTTTGTGCGAATACAGCCTGCTGCCCGTTTTGTCCGCCCTGTCCGACGAGGGGCCGGAGGCTTCTTTGCAGGAATCGTAAAAAAAGAGACAAGTCCACGGGGGGCTTGTCTCTTTTTTTTTTGAGGGAAACGGCGCTGGGATTTTTGCGGGAAACGGCGCTTAAGCGGTTTGCTTGGCCAGAAGAATCATGCGGCCGCTTTGCAGCGCGCGGCGGTCGCAGGTGACGAGCAGCAAAAGCCGGTCGCCGAAGGTCAGCTCGACGCCGGTGTCGTAATAGGCGCAGGCCAGAACCTGCCCGACGTAGCGGTCGAACTGCGCCTCGTCGTCAAAGTTCAGCGTGCCGTGCGGCTTGAAGGCGTCGGCGTCCGAGGCGGCGTCGTAGGGGAAGGCGGCGGCGATTTGGTAGGCCGCCTCGCCGTACAGGGTGTCAAAGCGCACGGTGGGGTGGGCTTCCCAGTAGGACTTTTTGCGGTAGGAGAGCAGGTCGCTGAACATGACGCCGCTGCGGATGCTGTGGCCGTAGACAATGACGTTGTCGCAGCGCGGGTCGAGGGAGCAGCGGGCGTCGACAAAGGGCAGGCCGTTGAAGTCGTACTGCCGGTCAAAGCCGCGGCGCAGGTAATACTCCGGCGCGTCGGGCGGCGGCTGCATGACGGGGTAGTCGACGGCGGTGCCCTCGATGGAGATCCAGCCGACAAAGTCGCCGTTGCGCAGCGCAAGGCTGTCAAAGCCGGGCGGGGACGCGGGAAGCTCTTGGATTTCTTCCCCGGCGGCGCCGGGGGACGGGGACTGCGCGGCCTCGGTCAGAACCTCGCGCAGCGCGCCGACCTGCCGCTGGGTGTGCAGGGTCTGCAAAAAATAGCGCGTCAGCAGGCCGCCGCAGAGGAGAAAGCAGGCGGCGCACAGGGCAAAGGCCATACGGCGCAGCCGTCGGCGGGCGCTCTTTTTCATTTTTTGAGCAGGTCGCGGATCTCGGTCAGCAGCTCAAGCTGCGGCTCAAGCTGCGCCGGTTCCTCGGGGGCGGGCGCCTCGTCTTTTTTGCGGTGCAGGCGGTTGAGGGCGCGGATCATGACAAAGACGGTCAGGGCGATGATGAGGAAGTCGACGATTTTCTGGATAAAGCTGCCGTAGCACAGCGCCACCTCGGCCGCCTCGCCGGCGGCGGGCGTCAGCACGATTTTGAGCTCGGTGAAGTTGAGGCCGCCCAGAAGCTTGCCGATGAGGGGCATGAGCACGTCGCCAACCAGCGAGTTGACGATGGCGGTAAAGGCGCTGCCCATGATGATGCCGACCGCCATGTCCATGACGTTGCCGCGCGCGATGAACTGCTTGAACTCGGACAGGAACTTGCTCTGCTTTTTCATACTCGTCTCTCCTTTTGCCCGTTTTACAACGGATTCTGGCTGATTTTTGCGTATCTGCGGGGGTATTGGGCCGGTGTCCGGCCGGTTTTTTCGATGATGACGATGCACTTCGGCCCGTCGACGCCGGGCAGGGAATAGGGGTGCAGCCTCCGGACCGTCCCGCCGAGCGTCCGGACGGCCCTGCGCGCCTGCTCAAGCTCGGCAGCAAAGGCCGGGTTGTCGCTTTTCAGGGGCAGGAACAGCCCCCCCGTCCGCAAAAAGGGCAGGCAAAGCTCGCTGAGGATGTTGAGGGGGGCGACGGCGCGCGACAGCGCGGCGTCAAAGCCCTCGCGCATGCCCTTTTGCCCGGCCAGCTCCTCGGCGCGGGCGGCGTGGGCCGTCACCGAAAGGCCCAGCGCAGCGGCGCTTTTGCGGATAAAGTCGATGCGCTTTTGCGTGCTGTCGACAAAGGTGATGTCAAGGGTGGGGTCGTACAGCTTGAGCGGCATGCCGGGAAAGCCCGGGCCGGTGCCGATGTCGATGATTTTTTTGCCCCGCAGATCGGCGCAGGTCAAAAGGGCCAGACTGTCGAGCACATGGCGCACGGCAACGGCGTCGAGCTCGGTGACCGCCGTCAGGTTCATGACCTTGTTGGTTTCGAGCAGCAGGCGGCAAAAGCCGTCCAGCCGTTCGACGGCGCCGGGCGGCGCGGGCAGGCCCCAGTCGGCAAGGCCTTGCCGGACAATGTCGGGTAAACTCATTGCTTTTCCTCCAGCTGGGACAAAATGACCATCAGCGCCCCGATGTCGGCGGGGGAAACGCCGGAAATACGGCCCGCCTGTCCCAACGTGCGGGGCCGGATGCGCTGCAATTTCTGCCGCGCCTCGGTGCGCAGCAGCGAAAGGGAGAGATAGTCGAGGTCGTCGGGCAGAAGGCGGGATTCCATACGGCGCATGTCCTCGATGTCGCGCTCCTGACGGCGGATGTAGCCCTCGTACTTGGCGGCGATTTCCACCTGCTCGCCGACCTCGCGCGGAATGTCGGGGCGGCCGGGGTCGATGGCGGCCAGCGACAGATAGTCGATTTCGGGGCGGCGCAGCAGCTCGAGCAGGCTGGCGCCCGAAAGCGAGAGGGGGCTGGTCCCGCGCGAGAGCAGAAAGTCGTTGACCTGTGCGCTGGGCGGGGCGACGGCCGCCTTGAGCCGCGCAAGCTCCTGCGCCGTCAGGCGGGCCTTTTGCCGCGCTTTTTCCGCCCGCTCGGGGGACACCAGCCCGAGCGCCAGGCCCTTTTCCATCAGGCGCAGATCGGCGTTGTCCTGACGGCAGATCAGCCGGTATTCCGAGCGCGAGGTCATCATGCGGTAAGGCTCGTTGGTCCCCTTGGTGACAAGGTCGTCGATGAGGGTGCCGATGTAGCCGTCCATGCGGGTCAGCGTAAAGGGGGGCCGGCCGTGCAGGGACAAATGGGCGTTGATGCCGGCAATCAGGCCCTGTGCCGCCGCCTCTTCATAGCCGGAGCTGCCGCACAGCTGGCCGGCGGCAAAGAGCCCGGGCACCGCCTTGACGGCCAGACGGGCGTCGAGGCACAGCGGATTCAGGCAGTCGTATTCGATGGCGTAGCCGGGGCGCATCATTTCGGCGCGCTCCAGCCCGGGAATGGTGCGCAGCATACGCACCTGCACGTCCTCGGGCAGCGAGGTGGAAAGCCCCTGCACGTACAGCTCGCCGCTCTGCTCGCCGCACGGCTCGAGGAAGATCTGGTGCCGCTCCTTGTCGGCAAAGCGCACCACCTTGTCCTCGATGGAGGGGCAGTAGCGGGGGCCGACGCCGTCGATGACGCCGGTAAACAGGGGGGAGCGGTCGAGCGCGCCGCGGATGATGCGGTGGGTCTCGGCGTTGGTGTAGGTCATGTAGCAGCGCACGGCGTTGCGCGGCCGGATGCCGGAGTAAAAGGAGAAGCCCTGCGGGTCGTCGTCGCCGTACTGCGGCTCGAGGGCGGAAAAGTCGACGCTGTGCGCCGCAATGCGCGGCGGCGTGCCCGTTTTGAAGCGGCGGATTTCCAGACCGAGGGCGCGCAGCGAGGCGGTCAGCGCGGTGGAGCTGGCCAGCCCGTCGGGGCCGGTCTCGCAGACGACGTCGCCGGAAAAGGTCCGGCCGCCGAGAAAGGTGCCGGTGCACAGAATGACGGCGCGCGCGCGGAAGAGGGCGCCGCTGGTCAGCCGCACGCCGCAGACGGCGCCGCCGCAGGTCAGCACCTCGGCCGCCTCGCCCTGCCGCAGCACAAGGCCCGGGCAGGTTTCCAGCGCGGTTTTCATCACATTGCGGTAGGCCATGCGGTCGTTTTGCGCGCGCGGCGAAAAAACGGCGGGGCCTTTGCCGCGGTTGAGCATGCGGAACTGAATGGCCGTTTTGTCGGCCGCACGGCCCATTTCGCCGCCCAGCGCGTCGATTTCGCGCACCAGCTGCCCCTTGGCCGTGCCCCCGATCGAAGGGTTGCACGGCATGTTGCCGACGGCGTCCAGACAGGTGCACAGGCACAAAACCCGCGAGCCCATGCGCGCGGCGGCCAGAGCGGCCTCGATGCCGGCGTGTCCCGCGCCGACGACGGCGATGTCAAATGTTCCAGCCTCGTAGTTCACAAAGTCGGTCCCCCAAAAAAAGAGTGAATACAGCGGTCCGGCAGGCCCTCGGCCCGCGCCGCCGGTTATTTTCCCACGCAGAAGCGCGAAAAGATTTCCTGGACGATGTCATTGGACACATCCTCGCCCGTCACCTCGCCCAGCAGGCGGATGGCCTGCTCGACGTCGAGCAGAAAGGCGTCGGCCGTTATGCCGGCCTGCGCCGAGGTCAGAGCGGCGCGCACCGAATCCAGCGCCCGGTGCAGAAGGGCGGCCTGGCGGGGGCTGGTCACCAAAACCTCGCCCGTCGGCGGAATCAGCCCGCTCAGCCAGCGGCACAGGGCGTCCAGCCCCTCTCCCGTCTGCGACGACAGGGGGAAAACGGCGTCAAAGCGGCCGCAGAGCACGGCGGGGTCAAAGGCGGCGGGCAGGTCGCTTTTGCTGACGACGGCGGCGCACGGCTTGCCCTTGAGAACGTCGGGCAGGGATTCCGGCTCGGCGCTCAGCGGCTGCGAGCCGTCAAAGACCCACAGCGCCGCCCGCGCCTGCCGCGCCGCGCGCAGGGCGCGTTCGACGCCGATGCGCTCGGCCTCGCCCTCGGGCTCGCGGATGCCGGCCGTGTCCATGAGCAGCACCCGCCCGCCTTCGAGCGCGATCTGCTGCTCCAAAACGTCGCGCGTCGTGCCCGCCTCGGCGGTGACAATGGCGCGATCCGACCCGGCCAGCGCGTTGAAAAGAGAGGACTTTCCGGCGTTGGGCCGCCCGACGACGGCGACGGGGAAGCCCGACTTCAAAAGGCGGCCGCGGTCAAAGCCGGCCGTCAGGCGGGAAAGCTGCTTTTCGGCCTGATGCAGCAGGGTGCACGCCTTTTGATATTCAAACAGGTCGATGTCCTCGTCGGGGTAGTCGCACACCGCGTAAAAGTGGGCGGTCAGCCCGACCAGCCCGGCGCGCAGCTGGCGCAGCGGCACGCCGAGGGCGCCGTTTAGCTGCGCGGCGGCGTTGAGCGCCTCCTGCTCGCTTTGCGCGTCGAGCATGTCGGCCACCGCTTCGGCTTCGACGAGGCCCAGCTTGCCGTTTAAAAAGGCGCGGCGGGTAAACTCGCCCGGCGCGGCCGGCTGTGCGCCCAGCGCGTAGGCGTGGCGCAGCGCGCCCTCGACCACGGCGGCCGAGCCGTGGCAGAAGATTTCCGCCATGTCCTCGCCGGTGTAGCTGTGCGGCCCGCGGTAAAAGGCGGCCAGGCACAAATCGAGGGTTTTGCCCGACTGCGACAACAACTCCCCGTAATATAAATGATAAGTTTGCCTCGCTGTAATGGGTTTTTCGCTCCGGAGGCGGAAAATTGCCTCGAGAATGCGCCCTGCATCGTCGCCGGACAGGCGCACGATGCCGATGGCGGCGGGCAGTGCTCCGCCCGAGCAGGCGGCGATGGTATGGGCCATAAAATCACCTCAATAAAATAGTATACCACAGAAAAACGGGGGAAAAAAGAGGGGAATTTTCCGAGTTTTCGCGGGAATCTTCCGGGTTGGCGTGGGGCCTTTGCCCCTTTCCGGCGCGGAGGGGCGGCGCGGAAAAGCGGGCGGCGCGGAGAGGGCGGCGCGGAGAGGGCGGCGCGGGAAGCGGGCGGCGCGGGAAGTGGGCGGCGCGGAGAGGGGCGGCGCGGGAAGTGGGCGGCGCGGAGAGGGGCGGCGCGGAGAGGGGCGCGGCGCGGAGAGGGGCGCGGCGCGGAGAGGGGCGCGGCGCGGGCAATTTCAACCGTTTACCAGAGAAACTCCTGATCGTCAAGCTCGGCGCGCAGCGAGCGCAGCCCGGCGCGCCACTGGGCGCACAGCGCCTCGGCTTCCGCCTGCGTGACGGCGGCAAAGCGCAGCTTGTGCCCGGCGGCCGCCTGCGCCACACGCCCCAGATCGGGGGTGATGACGACGGCGATTTTGGCGTAGCCGCCCGTTGTCTGGCGGTCGGCCATCATGACAATGGGCTGGCCCGACGGCACCTGCACGGCGCCCATGACAATGCCGTCGGAAATGATGTTGCCGTCCCGCCCCGGCGCGTACTCGATGGCCGGGCCTTCGAGGCGGTAGCCCATGCGGTCGCTTTTGGCCGTCACGGTATAGCGGCCGGACAGGAAGGTTTTGACGCCCCGGGCGGAAAAGCTGTCCTGCTGCGGGCCGAGCACGACGCGGATGGGGGCGTCGGGCGGGGGACAGGGGAGGGCGGCGCGGCGGTTGGCAAGGTTGGGCAGCCACAGCTGCGCGTCGCGGAAGGCGAGGGTGTCGCCGTCGCGCAGGGGACGGCCGCCGAGCCCGCCGAAGCCGCCCTTGACATAGGTGGAGCGGCTGCCCATGACGGCGGGCAGATCAAAGCCGCCGGCCACCGCCAGTATGCCGCGGAAGCCGTTTTTGGCAAAGCCGAGCTGCAAAATATCGCCCTTTTTGGCCAGATAGGCCCGGCCCGTTTCAAGGGGGGTCTTGCCCAGCAGGGGCGAAAAGTCGGCCCCCGTCAGCGCGAAGATGTTGGGGCTTTCAAAGCGCACGGTGCAGCCGGCCCCCGTCAGTTCGAGCGCCGCCTCGGTTTCCTCGTTGCCGACCAGAATGTTGGCCGCCGCCAGCGCACCGGGGTCCATGGCCCCGCACACCGGCACGCCGAAGCGCTGCCAGCCCAGACGGCCGCCGTCCTGCACGGTGGTCATCATTCCGGCCTTTAAAATACTCAGCACGTCTCGTCACTCCCTCCCAAACGGCGGTATTCCCCCTCGTCGATGGGCACGAACCGGACCTTCTGCCCGGCCGACAGCAAAAAGGGCTGTTCGCGGCCGGGGTCAAAGAGCTTTAAGGGGGTGCGGCCGATGATTTGCCAGCCGCCCGGCGAGGCGATGGGGTAAACGCCGGTCTGCTCGCCGGCAATGCCGACGCTGCCCGCCGGAATCCGCACGCGCGGCGACGAGAGGCGGGGGGCGGCGATGCGCACGTCCATGCCGCCCAGATAGGGAAAGCCGGGGGTGAAGCCCAGCATGTAGATGAGGTAATCGGCCGCGCTGTGCAGCGCGACAACCTGCTCGGGGGTCATTCCGGCGTGCTGCGCGACAAAGCCGAGGTCGGGGCCGCAGAAGCCCCCGTACCAGACGGGCAGCTCGACCAGCTCGCCCTTTTGGGCCTGCGCGCCGTCGAGGCGGCCGCACAGCTCGGTCAGCAGGGGAATGAGGCGTTCGGCGGACAAAACGGCCGGGTCGTACTGCACGGTCAGGGCGCAGTAGGCGGGCACCAGCTCGCGCACGCCGGGGAGCGCGGCCTCGTGGAGAAGGCGGGTCAGGGCGGTGACGCGGGCGTTGACGGCCGGGCTGATTTCGCGGCCCAGCTCGACGGTCAGCGCGCTGTCGCCGCAGGGGAGAAAGCGCACCATTTACAGCACCTCGCGCAGGGGCGCGACGGTGACGCCGGCCTTTTGCAGGGCGGCGCGGATGCTCTGGACAAAGGCGAGGGCCTTGGGGCCGTCGCCGTGGACGCACACCGAGTGGGCCGCAACGGGAATGTCCCGGCCGGTGACGGCCGTCACCCGGCCCTCGGTCACCATGCGGACGACGCGGGCGATGGCCGCGCTTTCGTCGGTGATCATGGCGCCCTCCTTGCGGCGGTCGACAAGGGAGCCGTCCTCTTCGTAAGCGCGGATGCCGCGGCAGACGGCCTCGGCCAGCCTGGGGTCGCGGCCCATGGCGTTGTAAAGGGCGCCGTGCGGCTTGACGTGCTGCAAGGTCAGCCCCTCGGCGCGGCAGAAGGCTTGCAGCGCGCCGATCTGGTACTTGACATAGGCGTACGCCTCGTCGGGAGTGACGCTCATGGCGCGGCGGCCGAAGCCCATTCTATCGGGGTAGGAGGGGTGGGCGCCGACGGCGACGCCGTTTTGGCGGCACAGGGAAACGGTTTTCTGCATGACGAGCGGGTCGCCGCCGTGCCAGCCGCAGGCGACGTTGGCGGAGGTGATGTGGGGGATGACGTCGGCGTCCATGCCGAGGGTATAGGCGCCGAAGCTTTCACCGAGGTCGCAGTTGAGATCCACACGGAACATATACGCATCTTCCTTTCTCAGAATTGGCGGGGAGCGGCCCTCAGCCCATCAGATCGGCGTTTTTGACGTCGCAGACCAGCATGTGTCCCGGCGCGTGCGTGATGGCCAGACAGGGCTTTGACTTCATAACGGCGGCCTGCGGAGTGACGCCGCACGGCCAGAAAACGGGCAGCTCGCCGGGGTTGATGGTGACCGGATCGCCGAAATCCGGCCTGCCGATGTCGGAAATGCCGATGTCGGCCGGGCAGCCGACGTGCACCGGTGCGCCGTGAACGCGCGGCATCTGCGCCGTCGTCGTCACGGCAAGGGGGATGAGCGAGGCGGGAATGGGGCGCATGGACACCACCATGTTGCCCGAGAAAACCCCGGCGCTTTTGCAGGGGATGTTGGTCAGGTACATGGGCACGTTGCGGTTTTCCTCGATGTGGCGGACGGGGACGCCGGCGCGCAGCAGCGCCCATTCGAAGGAAAAGCTGCACCCGATGAGAAAGCTGACAAAATCCTCGCGCCACAGGTGCTCGACCGAGCGCGGCTCGTCGGTCAAAACGCCGTTTCGGTAGACGCGGTACAGGGGAATGTCCCGCGCGATGTCGCAGCCCGGGGCGAGAAAGGGCAGGTCGCGCCGCCCGGCCTCGGTCACCTCGAGCACGGGGCAGGCCTTGGGATTGCGCTGGGCGAACAGCAGAAAGTCGTAAGCGTATTCCCGGGGCAGAATGACAAGGTTGGCCTGCGCGCAGCCGTCGGCCAGGCCGGCCGTCGGCTGGGGGGCCGGGTTTTGGCGGAAGTGGGCGCGGACGGCGGCGGCGTCGCCGAAGCGGGGGGAATGAGTATCTGTCATGATGCGGGGACCTCCTTTTCTTGCTGTACCAGCGCGCGCAGGGCGCGCAGGACGTCGAGGTTTTGTTCAAGGGAAAGGGAATCGACGGTGCACTCGTGCCGGCGCGTGACGCCGTCGACGCCGTCGGCGTCGACAACGGCGGACACAAGGGCCGCTTCCTGCTCGTCCGAGGGCAGAAGGCTGCGGCCCAGACGCAGCGACAAAAGGGCGGCGACACCCCAGCTCCACCAGTTGGAGACGCCCGCGGCCAGCGTGAAGTCGGCGGGCTGATCGGCGCACACCAGAGCGCCGTGGGGGACACCGGCTTCGATATAGGGGCGCAGCGCGCCCATGCCCAGCTCGTTGCCGCCGTCGCCGATGGCGATGGTGACGGCGCTTCCGCCCTGAAGCAGGGGGTCGGTGTCGGCCGTCATGGCGTCGATGAACTGGCCGCGCGCGTTGTGGAAGTGCCCGTCGCGGCCCTTGCCCGGGCGTTCGATGGCGATGACGTGGGTGGGGGCAAAGGCGCGCAGCAGCGCGCGGCAGAACTCGCCGCCGCCTTCAAGGGGAACGCACTCGACCGGCACGTCGGGGCACAGAAGGTCGCGCCCGGCCGCGACAAGGGCGGCGCTTGGGGGATCGGTGACCAGACAGACCGTTTTGGAAAGCCCGCGCAGCAGGGCGGCCAGGTTGACGGCGCCCGGGGGGCCGTCGGTTTCGCCGACGCCGCAGCCGGTGATGGGAAAGCCGGTGACAACGAGAACGCGCTCCGCCTTTAAAAGCTCCTCGGCCAGCGCCGGAAGGTTTTCGCGGGGCAGGCCGGACATCAGGCCGCGTCCGCCGGGGTCCTGGCGCACAATGTCCTCAATTTGCGTATAGGCAGAATGCATACAGTTACGCCCTCCTTTTTAATATCGGTTGAAAGCCGCCGCGCCGGACGGCTGCCAAAGCCCTTATAAATCCCGGATCTTGCTGCGGTAAATG
>CAKUPI010000019.1 GCA_934675045.1 uncultured Eubacteriales bacterium | reverse complement strand
TGTCACCGCCATAGAAAGCTCCGGCTGCCGCGGCACGCTCGCCGACGAGATATCCCACGGCCTTATGGACAAGCCGGTTGTGTTCCGCAGCCACGGCGGCCGCGCGAGCGCCATTGCCGACGGCAGGCTGCATATAGACGTCGCCTTCCTCGGCGCCACCGTGAGCGATGAATACGGCAATGCCAGCGGCGTATGCCTTGACGAAAGCATAAAGGATGCGGCCGAGTGCGGCAGCCTTGGTTATGCAAAGGTGGACGCTCAGTACGCCGACAAGGTAATCATCATCACCAATCATATAGTGGACTATCCCAACGCTGCGGGCGGTATTCCCGGCAATCAGGTAGACTATGTTGTCAAGGTGGATTCCATAGGCGACTCTTCCAAAATATCCGCGGGCGCCGCGCGCTTTACCAAGAACCCCCGCGACCTGATGATAGCCGAAAAGGCCGCGGAAGTGGTCATAAAGTCCGGCTACTTCAAAAACGGCATGAGCCTGCAGACCGGTACCGGCGGCGCCTCGCTGGCGGTCACCCGCTTTCTGGCGGACGCCATGGTGGAGCAGGGCATAAAGGCCCGCTTCGCGCTGGGCGGCATAACCGGCCAGATTGTAAAGCTGCATGAGCAGGGCCTTATAGAGAATCTGCTGGACGTGCAGGACTTCGATACGCAGGCCGCCTCTTCGCTGCGCTGCAATCCCAGGCATCATGAGATAGACGGCGTTACCTACGCAAGCCCGTTTGACCGCGCCGCCGCGATCAATCAGCTTGACGTGGTAATCCTTTCCGCGCTTGAAATAGACACCTCTTTCAACGTAAACGTGCTCGTCGGTTCCGATGGCATCATCCGCGGCGCGATAGGCGGCCATCCCGATACCGCCGCCGGCGCGAAGCTTACCGTTATCGTAAGCCCGCTCATCCGCGGCCGCATACCCTGCGTGGTCGATAAGGTAAGCACCCTCTGCACGGACGGCGCCAACTGCGACGTGCTGGTGACCGACGCCGGCGTTGCCGTAAATCCGGCCCGCCCCGACATTGCCGAAACCCTCACCAGGGCCGGCATAGTCCTCACTGCCATAGAGCAGCTGAAGGCCGACGCGGAAGCGGTGGTCGGCAAGCCCGATGCACTGCCCTTCGGCGAAAAGGTAGTCGCTCTTGTAACCGCTCCTGACGGCACGGTGATAGACGCGGTGCACGAGATCTGCGACTGATGGACGGTATTACCCTTGAGCAGCTTCTCCGCGCCCGCGAGGAGCGCGCCGCACGCCAGCAGGCGCTCATTGCGCAGTGGCGGCTGCCGCTCGTATCCTTTACGGTAAACATGCCCGGCCCGGAAAAGCTGAGCGGCAGGAGCCGCTACATATTCACCTGCGGCTGCGCGGCCATAAGCCGCGCGCTTGGCGACAAGGTGGCTTATCACGAACAGCGGGAGCTTATAAGCGGGCCGGAGGGCTTTTATCTGGTCAAGATGGAGCCTTCCGAACTGAAAAAGGCCATGTGCGCCATCGAGGATGCAACCGAGCTCGGCAGGCTGTATGATATCGACGTTATCGGCCCGTCCGGGCCGATAAGCCGCGAAAGCGCCGGCTTTGAAATGAGAAGATGCCTGCTGTGCAATATGCCGGGCGCGGCATGCGCCCGCAGCCGCACGCACAGCATAAGCGAACTGATAAACGCCATAGACGGCATCATAAGCCGCAGCAAAGGAGAATCGCTTTGAGCTTTAACGATATGCAGATAAGTCCGATGCCCCTTTCACTTTCTTCATGCAGAAAACAGGCGGAAGACTTTCTGCATTCGTTTGGCTTAAAGCTGGACAATCTGGAATACTACGCCGGTGTGTTTGCAGACGGAGAGCTGGTCGCCGGCGGAGGATTCGAAGGCAATGTGATCAAATGCGTAGCCGCGCGCGAAGACATGCGGGGCGAAGGGCTGATAGGGACGCTTATGACCCATCTCAGGCAGCAGCTTGCGGAGCTTGGCCGCCGCCATGTATTCCTGTTCACAAAGCCCGAAAACGAAGCCGTTTTCACAAGCCTTTCGTTTTATGCCGCAGGCAGGGCCGAAAAGGCGGTATTGCTCGACAGCGACAAGGGCGGCCTGCGCCGCTTCTGCAAGGCGGCAAAGGTGTTTGACGACGAAGCGGCCGTGATAGTGATGAATTGCAATCCGTTTACGCTTGGGCATATGGAGCTTGTCAGGCGGGCGAGCGAAGAAAACCAAAGGCTGTATGTATTCGTGGTGGAAGAGGACCGTTCCGCGTTCCCGTTTGCCGACAGGCTGGCAATGGCCAGGGCCGCATGCGCGCAGCTTGCCAACGTGTCGGTGCAGGGCGGCGGGCCATATATGATATCGGCCGCCACGTTCCCAAGCTACTTTATCAAGGAAATGTCCGATGTTTCGCGCACATACGCCGAACTTGACGCGGATATCTTCGCAGGGCACATAGCGCCGGAGCTTGGCATAACGGCGCGCTATGTGGGCATGGAGCCTGCGGACGCGCTCACCTCTTTGTATAACGATGCTCTGCTGAAAGCCTTGCCGCCAAAGGGCATTGATGTGCGCGTGATAGAGCGCCGATGCAGCGGCGGCGAGCCGATAAGCGCCTCGCGTGTGCGTGCGCTGCTCAGGGAAGGCCGAATAGAGGAATGCAGGCCGCTGCTGCCGGAAAGCTCATACGAGCATATCCGCGCCATGGGATTTGGCCTATGATCAGCCGCAGAATCGCAGATATAGCGCACGGCGCGCTGATAGCGGAAGTGGACGCAACGCCAAAGCCGGGACTGGTGGACAGGGCAAACAACGGCGCGCACAGCGACATGGATCGTGCGCTGTTTGTGCGCAGCGCGGATGCGCTGCTGCCGTATTTTGAAAGGTTCACGCAGGCAGGCATAGACAATGCGCTGCTGGACGAAGAAAAGCTGCTTACTCTGCTGCGCAGGCCGGGCATGGAGGCTGAAAGCGCCATGTTCGCGGCAACGGGCGGCGTGAACACGCACAAAGGCGCGCTGTTTTCGCTCGGTCTGCTTTGCGCGGCGGCGGGGCGTGCCGCGGCGCTGGAAGAACCGGCGGATGCGGCATCGCTTTGCACGGCGGTTGCGCGTATGACGCGCGGTATATGCCAACGCGAATGCGGCTGCGAAGATACCAACGGACAGCGCGTTTTCAGGGCATACGGCGCGCTGGGCGTGCGCGGGGAAGCCGAAAGCGGCTTTGCAAGCGTGATGCAGTACGGCTACCCGGTGCTCAGGGACGCGCTTGCGCGCGGGCTGGATGAAAACGAAGCCCATGTCAGAACGCTGCTTTCGCTTATGGCCAATATTACGGACACCAATGTGCTCAGCCGCGCCGGTGAGGACGGCTCCGCGTTCACGAAAAGCCGGGCGGCACAGCTGCTTTCAAACTTTTCGATAGCGGGTGCCGGGGAGCTTGACGCATTGCTGATAAAACGGCGCATAAGCCCGGGCGGCGCGGCGGATCTGCTGGCGATCAGCATTTTCCTTTATCGCCTGTGCGAACGATAAGAGTTTTTTTATAAAAACCCGTCCATAAAAAGGAGGAAAGTCAAATGGTAGAAGTGATTCAAAAAGGCGCGTATTATCTTGGCGGTAAGCCCGTGTTTGCGGCTGAAGCCCAAGGCGCTGCCGAACCCGACCAGGCCCGCGAAAAGACCATGGCCTACAAGATCATGCGCGCGCATGACAAGGGCACCGACCCGAAAAAAATGCGCATCAAGTTCGATGCTCTGGTATCGCACGACATAACCTTCGTCGGCATAATCCAGACTGCCAAGGCCTCCGGCCTGAAAGAGTTTCCCATTCCCTATGCGATGACCAACTGCCACAACAGCCTTTGCGCCGTCGGCGGCACCATCAACGAGGACGACCACGCTTTCGGCCTTTCCGCCGCAAAGAAGTACGGCGGAATCTACGTCCCCGCCAATCAGGCCGTTATACACCAGTATGCACGCGAGCGTCTGGCCCGGTGCGGCGCGATGATACTTGGCTCCGACAGCCACACCCGTTACGGCAGCTACGGCACCATGGGCATAGGCGAAGGCGGCGGCGAGCTGGCCAAGCAGCTGCTCAGCAACACCTATGACGTGGATGCGCCCCAGGTGGTTATGGTGTATCTGGACGGCAAGCCCCGCCGCGGCGTAGGCCCGCAGGACGTTGCCATAGCGCTTGTTGCGGCCACCTTCCCCAACGGCGATGTAAAGAACAAGATTCTTGAGTTCGTAGGCCCGGGCGTGAAGGAGCTTTCCAGCGATTACCGCATCGGCATAGATGTTATGACCACCGAAACTTCCTGCCTCAGCTCCATCTGGGAAACCGATGAGACCATCAAGAAGTATTACGAGGCCATCGGCCGTCCCGAGGACTACCGTGAGCTCAAGCCCGAAGAAGGCGCTTATTATGACGCGGTAGTGCACATCGACCTGTCCAAGGTAGAGTGCATGATAGCGCTGCCCTTCCACCCCTCCAAGGCTTACACCATCAAAGAGCTGCAGGCCGACCCCGAGGGCATACTGTCCAAGACAGAGGACGAGTGCAACAAGCAGCTTGGCGGTAAGGTCAAGATGGACCTGCGCAGGAACATGGTGAACGGCAAGGTCACCTGCGACCAGGGCGTTATAGTCGGCTGCTCCGGCGGCATGTATGAAAACATCGTGGAAGCCGCGGCAATACTGGACGGCAAGAGCATAGGCAACGGCTATTTCGACATGTCCGTCTATCCCTCCTCCACGCCCATCAGCCTGGCCATCACCAAGGACGGCACCTCAGTAAAGCTGATGGAAGCCGGCTGCGTGCTCAAGCCCGCCTTCTGCGGCCCCTGCTTCGGCGCCGGCGACACGCCCGCCAACAACGCCCTGTCCATCCGCCATGCCACCCGCAACTTCGCCAACCGCGAGGGCAGCAAGCCCGGCAACGGCCAGATCTCCGCCGTTGCGCTCATGGACGCCCGTTCCATAGCCGCGACCGCCGCCAACAAGGGTGTTATCACCGCTGCTACCGATATCGACTACGAAGTGCCTGAGTTCGAGTATAAGTACGATGGCAGCGTATACGAGAAGCGCTGCTACGAGGGCTTCGGCAAGGCCGATCCTTCCGTGGAGCTGCGCTATGGCCCCAACATCAAGGACTGGCCGCAGATGCCGCATCTTGAGGAAGACCTGCTCGTCAAGCTGTGCGCCGTTATACACGACCCCGTTACCACCACCGATGAGCTGATCCCCTCCGGCGAAACGTCCAGCTATCGCTCCAACCCCATCGGCCTGTCCGAGTTTGCGCTTTCCCGCCGCGTGCCTGAGTACGTTGGCCGTGCGAAGGCCGTGCGCGCTTTGGAAGAGGCAAGGGAAGCCGGCAACACTCCCGAAGAAGTGACCGCAGCCCTGAGCAAGGTCGGCGGCGATGCCGCCAGGACCAGCGTCGGCTCCTGCGTATTTGCCAACAAGCCCGGCGACGGTTCCGCGCGCGAGCAGGCCGCATCCTGCCAGAAGGTGCTCGGCGGCTTTGCCAACATCTGCTACGAATACGCCACCAAGCGCTACCGTTCCAACTGCATCAACTGGGGCATCGTGCCGTTCACCATGGATAAGGACGCCGCGTTCGATTACGAGGATGGCGATTGGGTATACGTCCCCGGCGTGCGCAAGGCGATAGCCGAAGGCTGCGAGGATATCCCCGCCAAGGTGATAACCAAGGATGGCAGGGTAAACGACATCACCCTGTACTGCAAGGGCCTGACCGCCGATGAAAAGATTATCCTTCAGGAAGGCTGCCTGATGAACTACTATGCCGCCGGTTACGGCAAGGCGTAAGCCATAGGCCGAAATCAATAATATTTAAGAAAACAAGGAGATCATCATGGAAAAGTTGAAAATGACGACCCCCCTGGTAGAGATGGACGGCGACGAAATGACGCGAATCCTGTGGAAGATGATCAAGGACAAGCTCATCCTTCCCTATGTCGATCTGAAGACGGAGTATTATGACCTTGGCCTGCTCAACCGCAACGCCACCAGGGATCAGGTGACCGTAGATGCCGCCAATGCCAACAAGAAGTACGGCGTGGCCGTAAAGTGCGCCACCATCACCCCGAATAAGCAGCGCATGGAGGAATATCCCGAGCTGACCGAAATGTGGAAGAGCCCCAACGGCACCATCCGCTCCATTCTGGACGGCACCGTGTTCCGCGCCCCCATCTGCATACCCGCGATAAAGCCGGTAGTTAAGAATTGGGAGAAGCCCATCACCATCGCCCGTCACGCTTATGGCGACGTATACAAGTCGGTGGATTTGTACACCACCGACCCCGGCGTGTGCACCATGACCTACAAGAGCGACCTCACCGGCGAAGAAAAGACCCTGATCGTTCAGAAGGTAGACGGCCCCGCGGTGTGGCAGGGCGCGCACAACAAGGAAAGCTCCATCCGTTCCTTCGCGAAGGCCTGCTTCCAGTACGCAATCGACACCAAGCAGGATTTGTGGTTCTCTACCAAGGACACCATCGCCAAGATATACGACGGTGAATTCAAAAAGGTGTTCGAAGAGGAGTTCGAGAAGGGGTACAAAGAGCAGTTCGAGAAGCTGGGCATAACCTACTTCTACACCCTTATAGACGATGCGGTCGCCCGCGTCATCCGCTCCAAGGGCGGCTATATCTGGGCCTGCAAGAACTATGACGGCGACGTCATGAGCGACATGGTGTCTACCGCTTTCGGGTCCCTTGCCATGATGACCTCCGTGCTGGTGTCCCCCGACGGCAACTACGAATTCGAAGCCGCCCACGGCACCGTGACCCAGCATTACTACAAGCACCTCAAGGGCGAATCCACCTCCACCAACTCCATGGCGACCATATTCGCTTGGTCCGGCGCGTTCAAAAAGCGCGGCGAGCTGGACAATCTGCCTGAGCTTGTGAAGTTCGGCGAGAAGCTGGAAGAAGCCTGCTTCGATACCCTCAACGACGGCATTATGACCAAGGACCTGGTAAACCTGGTAGAACCCGGCTTCAAGGCTGCCGCCGTCAGCTCCGAAGGCTTCCTCGATGCCGTCGCGGAGCGCCTTTCCGCCAAGCTTGCCTAAGCAATCCGGCGAAAAAAGCGCAAAAGAGAAAAGCGTTGAGGGGATACGATCATTTCCTCCACGCAAATAAGGGCGAAAAAGCCCGCATCCGGTATTGAACCGGATGCGGGCTTGCTCATATCCGGAAAACCCCGCCGCGCGGAGTATATCCGAAACCAACGGGCATAAAAAGGCAGCCGCCTGAAGCGGCTGCCTGAAAGGGCAGCGGTGCCAAGCCTTCAACGCCCCTAAAAGGGGCTGCGGTCGTAACGGCCCCCTTCGGGGGCGGGTCAAACCGCCGGCTTACCGGTGGCTATGCTTGCTTACGCAGAGAGCGAAGCCTCCCAGATATCGTAATACCACGGGCTTTGGGGCGAAAGATCGGCAAAGGCGGGCGGGGTGTGCGCCCCGGCAAGGGCCTCGGGGTCGGGCGCGCGCCCCAGCAGCAGGTTGAGAAGACGCACGGCCTGCCCGCGCGAGACGGGGGCGTCCGGGCGGAAGGCGCCCTCGCCGTCGGTTTGCAGCCAGCCCCGGGCACAGGCCGCTGCGGCGTGGGAAAAGGCCCAGTGCCCGTCCGGCAGGTCGGGGAAGGAGAGGGCGGCGTCGGCGGGCAGGCAGAAGCGCCCGGCAATGGCGGCCAGCTCGGCGCGCGTGACCGGGGCGTCGGGGCGGAAGCGGCCGTCGCCCGTCCCCTGCACAATGCCAAGGGAGGTCAGCGCGGCGATATACGGCGCGTGCCACGCGCTTTGCGCAACGTCGGTATACGGGGCACCGGCGTCGGGCGCCTGACGCAGCAGGCGATACAGCATGGCGCACAGCTCGGCGCGGGTCAAAGGCTGTTCGGGGCGGCAAAGCCCCTGCGGATCGCCGGTGAGATAGGCGACGCGCCGTTCGGTGACGAGCAGCCGTTCGGCGCCCCCGGCGGGCACGGCGTGGGGCGCGGCCGTCTCCTTGGGCGGCTGCGGGGCGGGATTCCCGGAAGGGATGGAGGGCGCGGGGTCTGTACCCGCGGCAGCGGGGGTGAAGGCAAAGCAGAGGACGGGCGGCAGGTCTGCGCCGCGGACAAAGAGCCGGTAGGACCGGCCGGCGGTCAGGCCGCCGAAGAAAAGGGGCGTCTCGCCGCCCGGCAGCCATTCGGACAGCGGCGCGGAGTCCTTTGCCCCGGCCAGCGCGTATTGCAGGCCGGGCCGGCCGGACAGGGTCAGGCTGTCCGCCGTCAGGCGGGCGTCGGACAGCGCGGGCAGGGGAAGACCCGCGGGCAGGGCGGGAAGCGGATAAAAGACCGGCTGCGAGCCGGAGCCGCGGCGCAGCGCCAGACGGCAGCCGTCGCTGGAGGGCGCCGGTGCAAAGCGCAGCAGATCGGCCGAGGAAAACCACCCGGCGGTGCCGGTCACTTCCGCGCCGGACCCGTCAAAGGCCCGCAGGCCGTCGATGGGCAGCCCGGCGGCGTCGACAATGCTGTAAGCGGCGTCGGGGCAAACGGGGGAAAGCTCCGCAAAGGCACCGCCGTCCTCCCGGCCGTAAAACAACCCGAGCGCACCGGGTACGACGGGCAGCTCGGCCGGAGTGCCGCGCACCGGAAGCCGCTGGCCGGGGGTCAGGTCTTCGTCTGCGCCGCGCGAGGTGACGCGGTAGGAAAAGCCGGGAAGCAGGCCGGTCAGAGCGGCGGCATGCTCCGTGCCCGCGGCCAGGGCGGCGACGGTTCCGTCGGCCTCCAGCGCGGCGTATTGCCGGCCGGGGTCGCTGCTGCCGACGGTGATGCGGCCAAAGCCCCGCTCGTCGATCGAGGCGGTCAGCGCATCGGCAAAGACGACGTCATGGGAGACGGGGACAGGGGTCGAGGAAGCGAGGCACAAGGCGTCGCCGAAAAGGCAGAGGGCGCGGGTCAGGATGTGGTATTCCTCGTCAAACGCCAGCTGCGTATAGCGGATGACCTGACCGCCGGAAACCCATTCTTCGCCGCGCAGGGCGATGATGCGGCCGTCGGCGCCGGTCAGCGCGTATTCGAATTCAAAGCCGGTCTGGGAAAGGGTCAGCTGGTCCATGTGCGGCTCAAAGTCCGGCTCGCGGCAGAAAGCGTCCGGCCCGGGGCCGGGAGCGGGCGTATAAAAAGAAAGGCCGGGCCGGGCCGCCGCCGGTGCGGTATCGGCATCGCCGGCCGGCTTGCAGACCAGTTCGAAGGGCGCGGCGGGCTCCAGGCCGTTCCAGGCAAGCACGCCGTTTTCCGGCGCGCGCCAGCCGTCGTCGGTCCGCAACGCGTACAGCAGGCCGGGTTCGGCGGCAGAGAGAAGCACACTGGCCGTGCCGTCGTCGGCGATGAAGCCGCTGAGCTGTCCGGAAAACGGCTGGGCAGCATGTGCGGCGGTGAAAAGCGGCGGGAAGGAGAGAAGCAGCGCAAGGAAAAGACCGGTCAGCCGGGGCAGGATGTGCTTTTTCATACGTTCAGCTCCTTTGATTGTCAATGTATAAAATTGTGCAAAACTGACAGGAAGGATGAGAACAGAAAGAAAAGATTCGACAATGTTCGACAAAATTATTATAAGACATGCAGCGGCATCCTGCAAGCGCTCGCGGCAAAAGATTTTGCAAAAATCCGAAGCAGCCGGCAAAGCGGCGTAACTACACGGAATGAGCCGTGCCGTCTGCCCGGCAGCTCTCCGGGGCGGCGCGTCACAAAAGCGGCGCCCGAAAGGCCCGCGGGCACGGCGTCACGGGCACGGCGCCACGGGCACGGCGATTGTCCATGCCGCCCACGGCTGCGCGTGTTTTGCCGCCGCGGAAACATGCCGGTTTGTGCTTGACATACATAGATGTTCGATGTATACTATACTTAGAATATCGATGTATGGGAGGGACGGCAATGATCCACGAGCGCTTCGAGTTTGTGCGCTGGGCGGGCGAGGCATGCAGGCTGATTCGCTTTGCCCCCGACCGGGCGCGGGTACAGGAAGAGCTGATGGCGCACATGGAGGACGCATACAGCGCCTGCGTCGACGCCGGCGAGGAGCCGGAGCAGGCGGCGCGGCGCGCCGTTGAGCGGATGGGCGACGCAGGAGAGGTGGCCCGGCAGCTGCAAAGGCTCTACCGTCCGTTTTGGGGGTTTTTGTGGAAATACACGCGGGTGCTGGGGGCAATCGCCGCCGTTTTTCTCGTGTGGAAGCTGGCCGTCGTGCCCCTTTTCCTGCTGCTGGGCGGCGAACGCCCCTATGGCGGGGCGGACATAGCCGCCTACGTCCGCCCAAGCCCGGACTGGCAGGGCGAGGTTCTGAGCGACTTTTCCCCCGAGGGGAGGGCCGAGGCGGGTGGATATGGCATTTCCATCGAGCGCATCTGCTTTACCGAAAGCCCGACGGGGTATCGCAGCGCGAACTTTGTTCTCAAGGTGCGGCACTGGAACCCCTGGCTGCGTTCGCCGGCCTTTTACCGCAATCTGTACGCCGTTGACGATGTGGGCAACGTCTACCCGCCGCGCGGGGTGGAACCCGGCCCCGAAAACCGCGAGGTGTGCGGCAATGTCGGATCGGAGGGCGCCTTTTGCAGCTATTACGAGCTGTGGATCAGCCATGTCGACCGGCAGGCGCGCTCGTTTACCCTCGGCTTTGACGATTACGGCGTCAGCTGGCAGCTGAGCTTCCCGGTGGAAGGAGGAATCGCCTATGAAGGGGAATAAACATCCGCGCAAGCGGCTGCGCTGGCGCACGCGGGCGCTGCTGAACATCGGCTGCGCCGTGCTGGCCGTGCTGGTCTGGTACGCCGGAAGGGGCTTTCCCTATTTCAGCTGGGAGCAGGACTTGCGCTATGCCCTGCGGCGGAATCTGGCCGGCAATGCCGAGGTTTTCTATTCGGCCGCCGTGCCGGACGGTCTGGGCAGCTGGTCGAAGGAGGCGCGGGAGACGGTGTATCTGCTGCGCTGGGGGGACACGGTGGGCGCCATGCGTATGATGAAGCAAAACAGCGGCAGCACCTGGTTTTTCGGGCCCAACCGCACCGTGCACAAGTACCCCGGACGCGACGGTTTGTGCGTCATTCCGCTGTACGGGGCCTTTCCGGACGGCAGCGGGCAGCTCGAGGGGCTGACGGTGGCCATTGTGCCGCTGGACCCCGGCGTTGAACGGGTTGAGGTGCTGTACGCTTCGGGCTCGGCGCCGCAGACGGTCCACCCGGCACAAAAGACGGCCGAAGGCATTTTTATCGCCGAAGTCAGGCCGGGAAACGGCGAACGGTTTTTGCAGGTCGGCATTGACGATGAGTTGTTGGCGCACAACAGTCTGGGCGCCATCGGGTATGACGGGGCCGGAAGCGTGGTTTCACAAACTGCGCCGGCCTGGAGTGAGGTGGATTATGAAAATCGATAAAAGCTTGCTGTCGGGGAGCACGGCGCTGCTGGTGCTGTCGCTGCTGCGCGAAAGCGACAAATACGGCTACCAGATCATCGGCGATCTCGCGCTGCGCTCGGAACACGTTTTCGAGCTGAAGGAGGGCACGCTCTACCCCGTGCTGCACGCGCTGGAAAAGGACGGCGCGCTGCGCGCGTATGAAAAGGAGGCGCCCTCGGGCCGCACGCGCCGGTATTACGCCATCACGGCCAAGGGCCTCCGCCTGCTGGAGGAAAAAAAAGAGCAGTGGGGGCATTTCGCCCGTGCCGTCGAGCTGATCGTCGGCGAGGGGGCAATGTGAAATAGAAAAAAATTATGGATATTCATAAAAATATGTTGACAGCAAACCGCCGGAGTGGTATCATCTGATGCAGTAAAGGAATCTGGAGGAACGCGGAATGCGGAACCTGTGCGGAACAATGAAAGAGCGCATGTGCATGGACACGGCGATGCCGATGCCCATGATGCGGCGTGTTCATTTTGCACAGGCGCGTCCCGCTGCCCGGCCGGGCAGAGCGTCCTCACAGCCGGAAAAGGCCTGCGCGGCCTGAAAGCTGTCAAGACAAGGAGCGGGGAGCGTGTGCTCTCCGCTCTTTTTTGTTTGCTTCAGATTCGGAAAAATGGAGGGGTAAAAGCATGAAAACCATTCGAAAGCTCACACTGGCTGCACTGGCGCTGGCGCTGCTTCTGACGCTGGCCGCGTGCGGAAACGGCGGCAAAGACGGCGGGGCGGAAAGGGCCGGAACCGTCGACGATTACAGCGCCGAAAGGCCGGTCACGGTAAAAATCGGCCTGACCGGCGCCATTTATGAGGACATCTGGGCGCCTGTTGCCGAAAAGCTCAGGCCCGAGGGCATCCTCATCGAAACGGTGCAGTTTGCCGACTTTTCGCTGCCCAACCCGGCGCTGAACGACGGCGATATCGCGCTCAACGCCTTTCAGCACCACGCGTTTTTCAACGACGCCGTCAAAACCAACGGCTTTGATCTGACGGCCATCGGCGACACCTACGTCATCGCCATGAACCTGTATTCCGACGTCATTGACGACGTCTCGCAGCTCAAGGCGGGCGACAAGGTGGCCATTCCCAACGACGTCACCAACGGCGGCCGTGCCCTCAAGCTGCTGGAGTCGGCCGGTGTTCTCACGGTAGACCCCGCGGCCGGAAACAACCCCTCGAAGAGCGACATCACCGAATACCGGGTCGATATCGAGCTGATCGAGGTCGACGCCGCCGGCGTCTGCGCCCTGCTGCCCGACGTGGCGGCCGCCGTCATCAACGGCAACTATGCGCTGGACAACGGCATCAAGCCCGAAGAAGAGGCCATCTTCTTTGAAAAGGACTATGTGGACGACAGCTATTTCTGCCTGATTGCGGCGCGCACCGGGGAGAAAGACGCCAAGGCCTACCGGCGCATTGTCGAGGCTTACCAGAGCGACGACACCAAACAGGTTTTCGAGGACGTGTTCGACGGCTTTTTCGTCCCCGTGTGGGAGGACTGAGTATGCGCGGGCTGCTGAGCATCATCGGCGACCCCGGGCGGGTCGTTTTTGGGGACATTGAGGCGCGCTATTTGAGCGACGGCCTGGGGCGGCTGCGGGGCGAGGCCTCGGCCCTTGTCTTTCCGCTGACGACGGGCGAGGTCAGCGCCGTGCTGCGCTGGGCGCACCAAAACCGCGTGCCCGTCACGCCGCGCGGAGCGGGCACCAATCTGGTCGGCTCCACCGTGCCGCACGGCGGCATCGTGCTCGACTTGTCGCGGATGAACCGCATCACAGAGCTGGACGCCGACACCTTCACCGTCACGGCCGAGCCCGGCGTACTGCTACGGGACTTGCAGGCCTATGTCGAGGAGCGCGGCTTTTTCTACCCGCCCGACCCGGGCGAAAAGGCGTCGAGCATCGGCGGCAACATCGCGACCAACGCCGGCGGAATGCGCGCCGTCAAGTACGGCGTCACCCGCGACTATGTGCGCGGACTGGAGGTGGTGCTGGCCGACGGCGAGGTGCTGAACCTCGGCGGCAAGTGCGTCAAGGACGCCAGCGGGCTGTCGCTCAAAAACCTGATCGTCGGCTCCGAGGGAACGCTGGCCGTCATCACCCGGTGCGTGCTGCGCCTGCTTCCCCGGCCGGAAACGGCCGTCAGCGCCGTCGTCTGCTGCCGGAGCCTGTCGGACGGCATCCGCGGCGTGCTGCGCATTCTGCACGAAAACCTCGACCCCACCGCCGTCGAGTTTGTCGAGCGCAAGGTCGTCGAGCTTGGCGAGGCCTATTCCGGCCTGCGCTTTCCGCGGCCGGACGCCGGATCGTACATCCTTTTGACCTTTGACGGCGACGGCGCGGCCGTCCGAGCGCACCTTGAAAAGGCCCGCCGCCTGACGCTTGCGGGGGGAGCGCTCGACTTTGTCGTTCTGGACGACCCCGGGGCGGCGGCCGGCGTCTGGAAGGTGCGCGGCGCGCTGGTCAAGGCGGTCGAGGCCGTCAGCGAGCAGGAGCCGGTCGACATCGTCGTGCCCATCAGCCGCACGGCCGACTTTATCGCCTACGTCAACGCGCTGGAGCAAAGCTCGGGCGTGCGGATGGTCAGCTTCGGCCACGCCGGAGACGGCAATGTCCACCTGTGCGTCGTGCGCGGCAGCCGTTCGCAGGCAGAGTGGGACAGCGTGCATCAAAAGCACCTGCCGCAGGTTTACGGCAAGGCGTACGAGCTGGGCGGACTGGCCTCGGGCGAGCACGGCGTCGGCCTGAGCAAGCGCGCGTACTTTCTGCGCAACACAGAACGGAAAAACCTGCTCGCGATGAACCGCATCAAGGACGCCCTTGACGCGCGGCACATTCTCAACGACGGCAAGTCGTACATCTTTAAAGAGGAAGCGCACGCGCAGGCCCGCTGACCGCGCAAAGACCGATTCAGCCACCCGAAAAGTCGGGCGGCTGATTTTTTTCGTCGGGGGGTTGACAGCACGGCTGCCTTATTGTATTATTGTACCAGACAACTAATACAAAAGTACAGGAGGCGGAACCATGTCATGGGACTTCAGCGGTGAGCGGGCCATTTACGCCCAAATCGCCGAGCAGGTC
>CAKUPI010000018.1 GCA_934675045.1 uncultured Eubacteriales bacterium | reverse complement strand
GGATGGACAATGAAGGTAATATGGCGCATAAACGCTGAGAAAAAGGCAGCCGGAATCGTGCTGCTGCTCATCGCGCTCAACGGGCTGCGGGGATGGGCGATGGCGGGCTTTGAGCGCCGGATGGCGGAGCACAGTCTGCCGGAAGCCTTTGTGCAGGGCAGCCAGATCGTCTATTCGGCCGATCAGATTTTGCAGTGCGCCGCCATTTTGGGCATTCCGCTCGTCATCGGGCTTGCGTACGCCGCGGGCCGGGTGCGGCTGCGCACGGTGCTGCTGCTCTTTGCCGCGGCCGCGCTGTTTGTGCTGCCGGGCTGGCAAATGCTGCGCGCGGGCTTTTTCGGGCTGCTGCACGGCCGTTTCGGCGAGTCCGTGGCGCTGCGGGCCAATTTGTGCCTTTCGCAGGCCAGAAGCCGGTTTTATTCCGAGTGGATTTACGGCGAGGCCGTTTTGAACGCCCTTGCTGGTCTGGGCATCGCCTGTGCGGCGCGCAGATCCGGCGGGGCAGCGCCGCAAAGGGGCGCGGGCGGAAAGAGAATGTGGGCCGCCGTCTGGGCGGCGTCGGCGGTGCTGGCGCTGCTGACGGTGCTCAGCCTGCACGGCGTGTTCAACGGCCTGCACATGCAGGCAAGGGAGCAAATCGGCGCGCTGGGCCTTGAGCCGAGCATACAGGCGCTGTGGGAGGCGCGCGTGCAGTACCTGCTGACCGGCGGCCCCGTTTCGTGGTGGATTCGCCCCGGCGGACGTGTGGGCATGACGCTGTTTTGCTGGGTGTGCTATACGCTGGCCTGCCTGTACGGTGCCGGCCGTTTGGACGGCAGGCGGGCTGCGGCCATGATGGGCGCCGCGGCGCTCGGCGTTTTGCTGGCCGTTTTGCTGGGCGCGGCCCCGGAAATATACCGGAGCTCTTATTACGAGGGGCTGCGGAGCCTGCTCCGCGTGCGAAGCAGGCCGGCGGACTTTTGGCTGTACCGCGTTCCGGAGGGGGCGGTGTGCGCGCTTCAGCTGGCGGCGCGCGCCCTGAGCCTTCTGGGCGCGGCCGCGCTGCTTCGGCGGTGCGGGGCGCGGCATCCGGAGGGGCGGTAAACGGCCGCGTGCAGCTTCAGGCCAGCAAAAAAGGCCCGGCAAGGCGCCGGGCCGGAGACGGGCGGCACAGCCCGTCTTATTTTTTCAGATTTTTGAGCCGCTGCTTCATCTGCTCGAGCGCCTCGCCGTGGTGGGTCGACTTCATGGAGGGGAAGGCGCGCAGCAGGCGCTTTTGGCCGAAGTCGTAGGTGGCCAGAAGCTCCTCGTTGGCCGCCTTGAGCGCGGCAAGGGCCTCGCGGCGGTGCTGCATCGCCGTCTCGCGCGCGGCGCGGCGGCCGCTTTCCTCCTGCTCGTGGGCCGCCTTTTTCTCGGCCAGCAGGGCTTTTTTCTCTTCGAGAGCCTCGCGGCCCTCGGCGCTCTTTTCGGCCAGGGCCAGCGTGCGGCCGGACAGCGCCTCGCCGATGTCGTCAGAGGCCGACTTGATGCGCCCGGCCAGCTCGTCGAGACGGCGCAGCTTTTTGTTGAGCTTGAGAATGGTGGAGACGGTGGCCGCAAGGTCTATCAGCATGACAAGCGAGAGCGCGCACAGCAGAACGACGCCTACCGTGTGCGGAATGAGCGAAACCAGCTTGTCGACCAGAGGATGAAAAACGTCCATGATGAGCAGGCAGGCCAGCCCCCACACCAGAGAGAACATCAGGCAGATATAGCCGCCGATGTTGAAGGGCATATCGGAATAATCCCACCACTTCTGGTGAAAGAGCTTTTCCAGCACAAAGCCGGTCACAAGCTCAAGAGCGCTGGTCAGAAGCACAGAGCCGGCAAACAGAAGCAGCAGATTGCCTTGAAGGGGCGTCAGGCAAAAGACGACGGTGCAGACGCCGCAGCCGTAGATGGGGCACCAGGGGCCGTTTAGAAAGCCCCGGTTGACAAAGCGGCCGTTTTTGACGGCGGCAAAGCAGACCTCGGAGCACCACCCGAGAAAGGCGTAAAGGAAGAAAAACCACAGATAACGGTACAATGTGCTCAAAACATCCGTTCCCCTTTCGACACGCAGGATACTATACAAGATAATATATCACAAAAGCGGACAAAAAAACATCCCCTCAAAAGGCAAAATGACAAATGTTTAACACGAGCGAAAAAAACCCTTTACAAAAGCCTTTTGTATGGATATAATGGTATCGAACCGAATATGCGGAATGATGTTTACCGGGAGAGTGCCCCCAAAAAGGCCGCCGAAGATGCAAGTCAGGCGTGAACAAGTCTTGCGCTGCGATGAAACTTTCAGGCAAAAGGACCGGATGCTGACCGCCCTCTGAAGAGCCCCATTGCATACGGGGGCGCCAAAGGAGCAACGACCCCGTGCCGGCCGGACAGGCAGGCGTGTGCGGGTTGGAATCTCTCAGGCCGCAAAACGGAGTGCAGCGACTGTGTCTTTTCACTATTGACATAGTCGCTTTTTGTTTGTTTGTCTTATCGAAATTATCGATTTATTCAATGCAAATTATAGAGCGGGGGCATGGAAGTGGGCTTTGTGATAGTGACCAACAACCCGCGGGTTCTCAAGCGGTACGAGGGGCTTTACAGCGTCGAGTTTGTCGACGGCGTGTACATGGACGTTCTGGTGCGCGTGCGCGACAGGGTCCACGCCGGCTGCCGGCTTTTGACCCATCCGCTGTCGGGCAGCGTAAAGCCGAACGAAACGCCGTACAAGTCGGTGATGATTTCGCAGAAGCGGGGAAGCATGGATATGGGCTCGCTTTCGATCATCGAAGAGGCCATTGCGGCCTGCCGCAAGTTCCCCGTCAAATACGAGGGCCTGCCGCAGCGCGTGCTCGAGGACTTTCAGCTGGTGGATTCGACGCTGATAGACAGCGCCATTCCCTCGGCCACGGTGCAATGAAAAACGGTACTATATAAACAATTTTTATATAGAGAAAATATATGGAGGAGGAAGATCACATTGAAACTTGAAATGGGATATATCCATATCCGCGACATTCAATTTTCAAACGTCTCCAAGGTGGAGGACGGCGTCCTGTACGTTGATCAGGAGGCCATCAAGAAACTCGTTTTGGAAGATGAAAATCTGAAGTCTGTCGTGCTGGACGTCGCCCACCCCGGCGAAAGCACCCGCATCACGCCGGTTAAGGACGTTATCGAGCCCCGCGTGAAGGTCGAGGGCAACGGCGGCATTTTCCCGGGCGTCATCGCCAAGGTCGACACGGTCGGCAGCGGCAAGACCTATGCCCTGAAGGACATGGCTGTTGTCACCGCCGGCAAGATCGTCGGCTTCCAGGAGGGCATCATCGACATGTCCGGCCCGGGCGCCGATTACACCCCGTTCTCCAAGCTGCACAACCTCGTCATGGTGTGCGAGCCGGTTGACGGTCTGGCGCAGCACGACTACGAAAAGGCCGTGCGCTTCGCCGGCTTCAAGGTCGCCACGTATCTGGGCGAGCTGGCCCGCGACCTGACCCCCGACGAGACCCAGGTCTTTGAGACCTACGGCGTCAAGGAAGGCATTGAGAAGTTCCCCAACCTGCCGCGCGTGGCCTATGTCCACATGCTGCAGAGCCAGGGCCTGCTGCACGACACCTATGTGTACGGCGTCGACGCCAAGCGCACCCTGACCACCATTCTCAACCCGACCGAGGTCATGGACGGCGCCATTGTTTCGGGCAACTGCGTGTCCGCCTGTGACAAGAACACCACCTATCACCACCTCAACAACCCCGTCGTGCACGACCTGTTCGCGCAGCACGGCAAGACGCTGAACTACGTCTGCAACATCATCACCAACGAGAACGTTTACCTGGCTGACAAGCAGCGCTCGTCCGACTGGTCTGCCAAGCTCTGCCGCCTGCTCGACCTTGACGGTGTCATCGTCTCGCAGGAAGGCTTCGGCAACCCCGACACCGACCTCATCATGAACACCAAGAAGATCGAGGCTGTCGGCGTCAAGACCACCATCATCACCGACGAATACGCCGGACAGGACGGCAAGAGCCAGTCGCTGGCCGACGCCGATCCCGCCGCCGACGCCGTCGTCACGGGCGGCAACGCCAACATGGTCATCCGCCTGCCCAAGATGGACAAGGTCATCGGCATGCTCGACTATGTCGACGTTATCGCGGGCGGCCACGCCGGCTCGCTGCAGCCCGACGGCTCCATCGAGGCCGAGCTTCAGGTTATTACCGGCGCGACCAACGAGATGGGCTTCAACAAGCTGAGCGCCAGATAAACGGGAAGGAGGAAACTGAAAATGAGCTTTCGCGTAGTACACTATATCAACCAGTTCTTCGCCCAGATTGGCGGCGAGGAAATGGCCCATGTCCCCCCCGAGAAGCGTGAGGGTCCTGTCGGCCCCGGTACTGCTTTCAACACCGCCTTCAAGGGCGAGGCTGAAGTGGTTGCCACCATCGTCTGCGGCGACTCTTACTTTGCCGAGCACGAAAAAGAGGCCAAAGAGCAGGTTCTTGCCTGGGTCAAAGAGCTGAACCCCGATCTGTTCATTGCCGGCCCCGCCTTCAACGCCGGCCGTTACGGCTATGCCTGCGCCAACATCTGCAAGGCTGTGCAGGATGAGCTGGGCATCAAGGTCCTGACCGGTATGTACGAAGAAAACCCCGGCGCCGACCTGAAGGAAAAAGTTCTCATCGTCTCCACCTCCAACAGCGCCGCCGGCATGCGCAAGGCTGCCCCGACCATGGCCGCTCTGGCTCTCAAGCTGATGCGCGGCGAGGAGCTGGGCGCTTCGTGCGAGGACGGCTATATGCCCAACGGCATCCGCCGCAACTTCTTCGAAAAGGAGCGCGGCTCGACCCGTGCCGTCAAGATGCTGCTGAACAAGCTGAGCGGCAAGCCCTACACCACCGAGTATCCCATGCCCTCCTTTGACCGCGTGCCCCCCAACCCCGCCATCAAGGACCTGAGCAAGGCGACCATCGCCCTGTGCACCTCGGGCGGCATTGTTCCCAAGGGCAACCCCGATCACATCGAATCCTCCAGCGCCTCGCACTACGGCGAGTATGACATCACCGGCGTTAACGACCTGACGGCCGACACCTACGAGACGGCCCACGGCGGCTACGACCCGGTCTATGCCAACGAGGATGCCGACCGCGTCCTGCCTGTCGACGTTCTGCGCGACATGGAGAAGGAAGGCGTCATCGGCAAGCTGCACCACCTGTTCTACACCACCGTCGGCAACGGCACCGCCGTCGCTTCTGCCAAGAAGTTTGCCGCCGAGTACGCCCAGAAGCTGCTGTCGGCCGGCGTTGACGCCGTCATCATGACCAGCACCTGAGGCACCTGTACTCGTTGCGGTGCAACGATGGTTAAAGAGATCGAGCGCGCGGGCATTCCCGTTGTCCACATGTGCACGGTCACCCCGATTTCCATGACGGTCGGCGCCAACAGAATTGTCCCGACCATCGCCATTCCTCACCCGCTGGGCAACCCCGCCCTCTCGCACGAGGAAGAAAAGGTCCTCCGCCGCAAGCTGGTGGAGACCGCTCTGAAGGCCCTGACCACCGAGGTCGAGGACCAGACCATTTTCGAGCCCAAGCTGTAAAAAGCTGCAAGGCGCGCCGGGGGCTTTGCCCCCCGGCCGTCTTCCGGTGCCTTGGGCACCTGCCTTTCGCCCCGCGCGGGGCGTATACACCTTGAAAAGCCGGTAACGGCCCACAGGCCCAGAGAACAAAGTACGCTGTTCCCGGGGGCCGCCCTTTGAAGAGGAAAACTCGCCGGGAACAGCCCGGCTGAAATATAAACAGCTCCATCGAAAAAGCTGATTCATCCGCGAATCTTTATTGAACCGAGCAAAAAAATATCAATCATCAGGGAGTGCACAAGCTATGAGCAAAATCTATGATGTAGCCATTCTCGGCGCAGGCCCGGCCGGCCTGTCGGCCGGTATTTATGCCGGACGCGCCCGTCTTTCGACGGTTATCGTGGAAAAGGGCCAGGACGGCGGCCAGATCGCCATCACCGACGACATTGAAAACTATCCCGGCCAGGGCCCCGAAAGCGAAAGCGGCCCCACTCTGATCGCCCGCATGACCGCGCAGGCCGCCAAGTTCGGCGTCGAGCGCGTCAGCGACGTCGTGAAAGAGGTCGTTTTGGAAGGCCCCGTCAAAAAGCTGATCTGCGGCAAGCAGACCATTGAGGCCAAGACCATCATCCTCGCCACCGGCGCCACCTCCAAGCCCATCGGCTGCAAGCGCGAGGGCGAGTTCATGGGCCGCGGCGTTTCCTACTGCGCCACCTGCGACGCCAACTTCTTTGAGGACTTTGAGGTTTACGTGGTCGGCGGCGGCGACTCCGCCATTCAGGAAGCTCTGTACCTGACCAAGTTTGCCCGCAAGGTCACCGTCATCCACCGCCGCAACGAGCTGCGCGCCGCCAAGTCCCTGCAGGAGCGCGCCTTTGCCAACCCGAAGATCGCCTTCATGTGGGACACCGTTGTCGAAGAGCTGCACGGCGACGACATCCTGAGCGGCATGACCGTGAAGAACACCAAGACCGGCGAGCTGACCCGCATCGACGCCGACGAGGAAGACGGCATGTTCGGCCTGTTCGGCTTCATCGGCTACAACCCCAAGACCGAGCTGGTCGAGGGCAAGGTGGAGCTGGAGAAGGGCTACATCAAGACCGACGAGAACATGCACACCTCGGTTCCCGGCGTGTTTGCCGCCGGTGACGTGCGCGTCAAGAGCCTGCGCCAGGTCATCACCGCCGCGGCCGACGGCGCCATCGCCGCCGTGCAGGCCGAGCACTACATTCAGGATCAACACTAACCGTAAAAACTATTGGCCCGCAAGGGCAAATCAATGAGGAGGAACATTACAATGCTGGAACTGACAAAAGACACCTTCCAGGCCGAAGTGCTGGATGCTGAGGGAACCATTCTGGTCGACTTCTTTGGCGACGGCTGCGTGCCCTGCGCCGCTCTGATGCCCCACATCCACGGCTTTGCCGACGTTTACGGCGATAAGATCAAGTTCTGCTCGCTCAACACCACCAAGGCCCGCCGCCTGGCCATCGGCCAGAAGATCCTCGGCCTGCCCGTCATCGCCATCTACAAGGGCGGCCAGAAGGTTGCCGAGTGCGTCAAGGACGACGCCACTCCCGAGAACGTCGAAAAGATGATCAAGGAGTTCTACGGCAAATAAGCAGAGCCGCGCTCTGCGGACTGTCTGAGGCCGCCGGCCTCAGCGGTGCCCTGCAACTGCGTAACGACCCCGCAGGGGGTTTTACGAGCGCGGCGGGTACGCCGCGTTAAAATACAGAAAAGGAGGAGAAGATTCATGAGCATCTTGAACGGCAAGAAGGTCATCGTCATCGGCGACCGTGACGGCATCCCCGGCCCGGCTATCGCTGAATGTGCCCAATCTGCCGGTGCGGAAGTCGTGTACTCCTCGACGGAGTGCTTCGTCTGAACCGCCGCCGGTGCAATGGACCTGGAAAACCAGAAACGCGTGAAGGAATTTGCTGAAGAGTACGGCCCCGAGAACGTTGTTGTTCTTTTGGGCGCTGCCGAAGCAGAAGCCTCCGGTCTGGCTGCTGAGACGGTCACCGCGGGTGACCCGACCTATGCAGGTCCGTTGACAGGAGTCTCGTTGGGACTCAAGGTGTATCACGTTTGTGAACCGGAAGTAAAAGCAGAATTTGACGAGGGGATCTACGAAGATCAAGTCAGCATGATGGAGATGGTTCTGGACATCGATGAAATCTGCAGCGAGATGAGCAGCATCCGCGAGCAATACTGCAAATACTAAAAGCAAACGAAGCGGCGGGGGTGATGAGGGTTCATCGCCCCCGCTTTCCGTTTCGGCATAGAAAATGCCGATATGCACGGGCGCTATTATAGAAAAAAGCAATAAATATTATTGATTTAACCTGTAAATAAAACGAAATAGGAGAGATGTCCCCAATGAACAGCGTTATCAAAGGAACCGGCTACGTGCTGGTTCATACGCCCGACATGGTCCTGCACAACGGCACCACCCAGACGACCGAGCGGATCGTCAACCCCGAATCCGAGTACCTCAAAGAGCTGCCCAACCACCTGCGTTCTTATGAAGACGTCATCGCCTACTACCCGAACCAGACCTACATCGGCAACGTCACGCCCGACGAGCTGGCCGCCATCGAGCAGCCCTGGTGCGACAAGAAGGACGAAAACGCCAAGCGCGTCGGACCCTTCGGCGAGATCATGCCGCAGGAAGAGTTCCTGCTTCTGATGCAGGCCTGCGACGTTTTTGACCTTGTCAAGCTGTCGAGCGACTTTGTCGCCGCGCACAAGCCGGCCATCCTCGCCAACGAAGTGGTGGCTCCCTCGGTGGAAGGCCGCCTGAGCGACGGCGTTTCCATGGAAGAGATCGAAAAGCACGTCAACGAAGAGCACGCCGAGCCGCTGTACCACATGAACAAGCTGGTCGGCTGCGTCAAGAACGCCCACGACATCGACGTCAACCTTTCGAGCCACGTCATGCTTGAGAACATCGTCTCCAAGGCCTCCTCTGTTCTGGCCATGCTGTATGCCGTCAGAAACGCCGGCATCGACAAAAACGAGGTCGAGTACGTCGTCGACTGCTGCGAAGAGGCCTGCGGCGACATGAACCAGCGCGGCGGCGGCAACTTTGCCAAGGCCGCGGCCGAAATCGCCGGTCTGGACATGGCCACCGGCTGCGACGTGCGCGGCTTCTGCGCCGGCCCGGCCCACGCCATCCTCAACGCCGCTTCGCTGGTCGCGGCCGGGACCTTTAAAACGGTCATGGTCACCGCCGGCGGCTGCACCGCCAAGCTGGGCATGAACGGCAAGGACCACGTCAAGAAGGGCCTGCCCGCTCTGGAGGACTGCCTGGGCGGCTTCTGCGTCATTCTGACCGCCGACGACGGCCAGAGCCCCTGCATCAACCTCGAGTACGTCGGCCGCCACACCGTCGGCACCGGCTCCTCGCCGCAGGCCGTTATCTCCTCGCTGGTCACCAGCGCTCTGGACAAGGCCGGCATGAAAATAACCGACGTTGACAAGTATTCCCCCGAAATGCAGAACCCCGACATCACCAAGCCGGCCGGCGCGGGCGACGTGCCGCAGGCCAACTACAAGATGATCGGCGCTCTGGCCGTCAAGCGCGGCGACATGGAAAAGAGTGAGCTGGCCACCTTCCCGGTCAAGCACGGCCTGACGGGCTGGGCTCCCACGCAGGGCCACATTCCCTCGGGCGTTCCCTACATCGGCTTTGCCCGCAAGGACATTCTGGAAGGCAAAATCAACCGCGCCATGATCATCGGCAAGGGAAGCCTCTTCCTCGGCCGCATGACCAACCTGTTTGACGGCGTTTCCTTCATGATCGAAAAGAACGAGGGCAAGGGCCAGCAGGCCGGCGTTTCGGAAGAGCAGGTCAAGGGCCTCATCGCCAAGGCCATGAAGGATTTCGCCGCCAGCCTGATGGCAGAATAAGGTGACGAATATGGCAACGAGTATTGAAAAGCTGGTCGCAAAGACCTTTATGCAGATGGCCGACGGGCTGGAAACCGGCTCGTTCGGCGCCCGCCCCAAAATCGCGCTGACCGGCATGGGCAGCGAGCACGGCGAGGAAAATGCCATGCAGGCCGCCGTGATGGCCGCCCGCCGCGGCGTCGATGTCTACTACATCGGCACGCTGGAGCACGAGGGCGTCACCACCGTCAAGGTGGCAAACGAGGACGAGGGCCACAAGAAGATGGAGGAGATGGTGGAACAGGGCGAGGTTGACGGCGCCGTCCCCATGCACTTCCCCTTCCCCATCGGCGTGTCCACCGTCGGCCGCTCGGTGACCCCGGGCAAGGGCCGCGAGATGTTCATCGCCACCACCACCGGCACCTCGAGCACCGACCGCATCGAGGGCATGATCAAAAACGCCGTGTACGGCGTCATCGCCGCCAAGGCCTGCGGCGTCAAGCAGCCGACGGTCGGCATTCTCAACGTCGACGGCGCCCGTCAGACCGAGACGGCGCTCAAGCAGCTCATCGACGGCGGCTACGACATGAAGCTGGCCGAGTCGGCCCGCGCCGACGGCGGCTGCGTCATGCGCGGCAACGACGTGCTTCAGGGCACGCCCGACGTCATGGTGTGCGACAGCCTGACCGGCAACGTCCTCATCAAGATGATGGCCTCTTACACCACCGGCGGCAGCTACGAGTCGAGCGGCTACGGCTACGGCCCCGGCATCGGCGAGGGCTACGAAAAGCTCATTCTCATCATCTCGCGCGCCTCGGGCGCTCCGCTCATCGCCGGCGCCATCGAGTACGCCGCCCAGCTGGTGCGCGGCAAGGTCTTTGAGGTGGCAAAGGAAGAGTTCCAAAAGGCCAACGCCGCCGGGCTCAAGAAGATTCTCGACGCCCGCAAGGCTTCCGCGCAGAAGCCGGCCGCCGAGGCCGAAGAGGTCAAGGCGCCCCCCAAGGAGCCGGTCACCTCGCAGATTCCCGGCATCGAGGTCATGGACCTTGACGACGCCGTCGCCGCTTTGTGGAAAGCCGGCATTTATGCCGAAAGCGGCATGGGCTGCACAGGCCCCATCGTTCTGATGAGCGACGCCAACCGCGAAAAGGCAGTCGAAATTCTCAAAAAGAGCGGTTACATCAACTGATTTCCTGCCGTTCCCGCCCCCCGAAAAGGGCGGGAGCGGCTTGAAACTGTACATCCCTTTCTGCGCCCTCGCGGGCGGAGAGAGGAAAAAATCTGAAAAGGACGGATTCGGGTATGTTCAAAATTGTTCGCAAGAAGGAGCTCAATTCCGCTGTCACTCTGATGGACATTGAAGCGCCCTTCGTCGCCAAGAAGGCAAAGGCCGGTCAGTTTATCATTTTCCGTATTGATGAAAAGGGCGAGCGTGTGCCCTTGACCATCGCCGGCTACGATCGCGAGGCCGGTACCGTAACCATCATCTTCCAAAAAGCCGGTTTCACCACCAATGCCCTGGGCGCTCTTAACGAGGGCGATTACATTTCCGACTTTGTCGGCCCGCTGGGCCGTCCCACCGAGGTCGAAGGCAAAAAGCGCGTCTGTGTGGTCGGCGGCGGCGTCGGCTGCGCCATCGCCCTGCCCGCCGCCCGCGCCTTTAAAGAGGCCGGCGCCATTGTCGACGTCATTATCGGCTTCCGCACCAAGGACATCGTCATTCTGGAGGACGAGTTCCGCGCCTGCTCCGACAACCTGTACCTGATGACCGACGACGGTTCCTACGGCGAAAAGGGCTTCGGCACCGTCAAGCTGCAGGCCCTGCTCGAAAGCGGCATCCAGTACGACGAGGTTCTGGCCATCGGCCCTGTCCCCATGATGAAGTTTGTCTGCAAGACCACCGAGCCCTTCGGCGCGCACACCATGGTTTCCCTCAACCCCATCATGGTGGACGGCACCGGCATGTGCGGCGGCTGCCGCGTTACCGTCGGCGGCGAAACCAAGTTCGCCTGCGTGGACGGCCCCGAGTTTGACGGCCATAAGGTTGACTTTGCCGAGCTGATGAGCCGCAACAGCACCTACCGTGGACGTGAGGAAGAGGTTTCTGAAAAGCACGTATGCCGCATCGAGGCCATGGGCAAGGCATTGATCAAGTAAGGAGGACAACGGAAATGGCTAATATGACTTTGGTGAAAACCCCCATGCCTGAGCAGGACCCTCAGGTTCGCGCCCGCAACTTTAAAGAAGTTACCCTTGGATACACCGCCGAAATGGCGATGGCAGAGGCCGATCGCTGCCTGGGCTGCAAAAACCCCAAGTGCGTCGAGGGCTGCCCCGTCAATGTCCGCATCCCCGAGTTCATCGGCAAGGTCAAGGAGGGCGACTTCAAGGCCGCCTATGAAATCATCACCTCGACCAATGCGCTGCCGGCCCTGTCGGGCCGCGTCTGCCCGCAGGAAACCCAGTGCGAATGCAAGTGCGTCCGCGGCATCAAGGGCGAGCCAGTCGCCATCGGCCGTCTGGAGCGCTTTGTCGCCGACTGGTACCGTGAAAACGTCAACGCCATGCCCGAAAAGACCGAGTCCAACGGCAGAAAAGTGGCCGTAGTCGGCTCCGGCCCTGCCGGCATGACCTGCGCCAGCGACCTGGCCAAGAAGGGCTACGAGGTCACCATGTTCGAGGCTCTGCACACCGCCGGCGGCGTGCTGGTCTACGGCATTCCCGAGTTCCGTCTGCCCAAGGCCATCGTGGCCAATGAAATCACCAAGCTGGAAGCGCAGGGCGTCAAGGTCATGACCAACATGGTCATCGGCCGCGTTCTGACCATCGACGAGCTGTTTGAGATGGGCTTCGAGGCCATTTTTGTCGGCTCCGGCGCCGGCCTGCCCATGTTCATGAACATCCCCGGCGAAAGCCTGAAGGGCGTTCTGTCCGCCAACGAGTACCTGACCCGCACCAACCTGATGAAGGCCTATAATGACGAGTACGACACCCCCATCATCCAGTCCAAGAACGTCGCCGTCGTCGGCGGCGGCAACGTCGCCATGGACGGCGCCCGCTGCGCCATGCGTCTGGGCGCCGAGCACGTGTATGTCGTCTACCGCCGCGGCGAGGCCGAAATGCCCGCCCGTCTGGAAGAGCAGCACCACGCCAAGGAAGAGGGCATCGAGTTCAAGACCCTGTGCAACCCGGTTGAGATCATGGGCGATGAGGACGGCCGCGTCTGCGGCATGAAGTGCGTCCGCATGGAGCTGGGCGAGCCCGACGCCTCCGGCCGCCGCCGCCCCATCGAGATCCCCGGTTCCGAGTTTGTGCTGGACGTCGACACCGTCATCATGTCCCTCGGCACCAGCCCCAACCCGCTGATCCGCTCGACCACCCCCGGCCTGGACACCAACCGGAAGGGCTGCCTCATTGTCAACGAGAGCGAAATGACCACCCGTGACGGCGTCTTTGCCGGCGGCGATGCCGTCACCGGCGCCGCCACCGTCATCCTGGCCATGGGCGCCGGCAAGCAGGGCGCCGAGTCCATCGACAAGTACCTTCAGGCCAAGAAATAAGCCAATTGCCGTGTTTTCAAAGCGGGCCCCGTTATTGGGGCTCGCTTTGGCCGTTTTTCGAGAGGAGACGAAAGATGAAGTTTTCCGACATGCCCTACAAGCGCCCGGACATTGCGGGCATTCAGTGCGGCGTCGACCGCTGCATTGCGCAGCTGCGCGCAGCCGGTGACTTTGCACAGGCCGAGCGCGCCTTTCTGGACATGGACAAGCTGAGCGACGGCGTCAGCACGCAGGTGGCGCTGGCCCAAATCCGCCACCTTATCGACACGAGAGACGCCTTTTACAACGCCGAGTCCGACTTTATTGACGAGCAGATGCCGGTGGTGCAGGAGGCCTTTCAAAAGTGGAACCGCGCCTTGTTTGACAGCAATTTCCGCCCCGATTTTGAAAAGAAATACGGCGCGCTGCTCTTCCGCAATATAGAAATCGCCCTGAAGGCCTTTTCGCCGGACATCATCCCCGACATGCAGCAGGAAAACGCGCTGGTCACCGAGTACCAGAAGCTGATCGCCTCGGCGCAGATTCCCTTTGAGGGGGCGGAATACACCCTGTCGCAGCTGACCCCCTTTAAAATGGACGCCGACGACGGCCGCCGCCGCCGGGCGTGGGAGGCCGAGGGCCGGTTTTACATGCAGCATGCCGACAAGCTGGACAGCCTGTACGCCGAGCTGGTCGCGCTGCGCGACGCCATGGGGAAAAAGCTGGGCTTTAAAGGCTACACCGGTCTGGGCTACTGCCGCATGAACCGCAACAGCTACGGCCGGGACGAGGTGGCCCGCTTCCGCGAGGCCGTCGTCAAGCATCTGGTGCCGGTGGCCGAAAAGCTGCAAAAGCAGCAGGCCGCGCGCATGGGCTTTGCCTACCCGATGAATTACGCCGACAACGCCCTCATGTTCCGCGACGGCAACGCCACGCCGCAGGGCACGGCCGACGACATTCTGGCCCACGGAAAAACCTTTTATCACGAGCTTTCCGAGGAGTCGCGCGAGTTCATCGACTTCATGTTTGAAAACGAGCTTTTTGATGTGCTGAGCAAAAAAGGCAAGGCGGGCGGCGGCTTTTGCAGCGGTCTGCCCGATTACAAGGCCCCCTTCATTTTCGCCAACTTCAACGGCACGCAGGGCGACGTCGAGGTCATTACCCACGAGGCCGGCCATGCCTTTGCCGACTACACGGCCCGCAACATTGTGCCCGGCGAGTACCGCAATCCGACGCTGGACGCCTGCGAAATTCACTCCATGTCGATGGAGTTTTTCGCGTGGCCGTGGGCCGAGGGCTTTTTCGGCAAGGACACCGAAAAGTTCCGTTACAGCCATCTGGCCAAGGCCGTCACCTTTGTGCCCTACGGCTGCATGGTCGACCACTTCCAGCACATCGTCTACGAAAAGCCTGACATGACCCCCGCACAGCGGCACGAGGAGTGGAGCCGGCTGACGGCTACCTATATGCCGTGGATTTCGCTGGACAGCCTGCCGTTTTACGGCGAGGGACGGGCCTGGCAGCGTCAGCTGCACATTTACACCGACCCGTTCTACTACATCGACTACTGCCTTGCGCAGACGGTGGCCCTGCAATTCTGGGCCTGCGCGCAGCGGGATCGCGGCGACGCCTGGCAGCGGTATATGACGCTGGTGCGTCTGGGC
>CAKUPI010000017.1 GCA_934675045.1 uncultured Eubacteriales bacterium | reverse complement strand
GGTAGGGGATGATGGCGGCGTCGGGGCCGCCGGCCTCGCTCCAGTTGGTGATTTTTCCGGTGTAAATGCCGCGAAGCTGCTGCACGGTCAGGCTTTTGACCGGGTTTTGAAGGCCAGTGAGAAAAACAAAGGCGTCCTTGACCACGGGCACTACCTCAAACGTCTCGCCGCTCTGCGCCATCAGCGCTTCCTCCTCGCCCGAGGGCGGGGTGACAAAAATGACGTCGCACCGGCCGGCTATCAGGTTTTCATAGGCGTAGTGGGTTGTGGCGTGCCGGACAAAGTCCTGCGCCTGCTCGGGGGTGTAGCCGAGCAGCTCCTGCGCCAGCGCCTCGGACAGGGGAATGGTGGCCGTCGATCCGTCGAGGCGGGGCAGCGTGTCGGCGGTAAAAACGGGGCGGTCGTCAGACGGCGGCGGTGCGGCAGGCTCGCCCGGTACATCGCCCGCGGGGGGCTGCGTGCCGGCGCCGCGGCAGGCCGTCAGCGTGACGAGCAGGCAAAGCAGCAGAAAGGCATAAAGCAGACGCTTCATTGGGCGCTTCCCCCTTCCAAACAGGCAAAATTGAAGTGCTCGGGCGGAATAAAGACAAGCTCGCGCGTGGACGGGTCGGACAGCAGAACGTCAAAGCCGAAGCTGACCATGACGCTGTCAAGGGCCCCGAGCGGCAGCGACACGCCCTCCTGCCGCAGCAGCCTGTCCAGCGCCTCGGACGGCAGCAGCAGGTCGGCGGCCGTCAGACGCCGGCCGGTGCGCAGATCAAAGATCAGACAGTCCACACAGCTGCGGCTGTAATCGGGGCCGAACACCAAGGTGGTGTACTGCACGCAGAAAAAGTCGCCGAGGGTGTGGAAATCGACGAGGAAGTTGTGCGAGTCCCAGACCTCCCAGGCGTCGACTACCTCCTGCGGGAGGTAGTCGAGCGTCCGGTAGCGCGCCTCGAAGGCGTCAAGGGCGGCGTTGATCGACTGCATGACGGGCTGGGGCGCGCCGGCCATCAGACGGGGGGCGCAGGGGAAGTCCGGGTCAATATCGGACCCGCTGCCGCAGGCCGCCGCTTCAACGCGGTGGACGCCGGTGGTCAGCGCGCGCGAAAAGGCGCCGCGGCTGACGGAGACGTCGGCGGTCAGGTAGGGCGCGGGGTCCTCGTACAGAAGGGCGCAGAGCGAGCAGAGCTGGTCGGGGGTCAGGGTGAAATACCGCGCCTCGGCGGTATAGGGATTTTCAAAGGGGAACCAGATGCTCAGAAAGCCGCCGTCGGCCGAAATGTAGGGGTAATCGTCGGGCAGGCCGCGGAAGGGGCGCTTGAGCAGGCCGCTGTCCATATCGGCGGCCATGGCCTGGGCAAGGGCCGTGTCGACGACGGAGACATAGTCCTCGCCGTCAAAGAACAGATCGTGCAGGCGGAGCTGGCGGCCGTCGTATATGTCGTACATGTACCATTCCTGCTCGGAGCCGAGGCAGGCCCAGTCGGAAGTGATGTCGGTCCCCTGCGCGTCAAACAGCTTCAGCACATCTTCCCGGACAAGCTGCAAAGACAGAACGCGGCCGGAAATGTACGCGCTGATCGAGATGAAGCGGTCGACGCAGGCCGAAGCGGCCGCGTGTTCGGCGGCCAGCGCCGCAAGTTCAGAGGGCCGGGCCGGAGGCTCGGCGGCGGTGAAAGCCTCGATGCGGGAGGCGATCAGGCCGTTGAGGCGGTTTTGCAGAATTTGGTTGCGCAGGCCGGTGATATGGACCGGGTTGACGGTCAGAAGAAGGCCGCGCTCGTCGGGGACGGCAGAGGAGATGTAACCGTCGTGGTTGTAGTAGCCGTACACCGAATGGGTGTACAGTGGCCGGGTGAAGGGGTCGGGGCGCTCGCCGCCGGCGCCGGTGCGCTGCGAGGGGACGGCGTTCCAGTCGATGCCGTCGGTGACGGGCAGGGGAAGCGGCTCGGGCGGGGCGGAAGCGCTTCCCGCGTCCGGCGGGAGCTCGGGCCGATCGCCGGATGCAGGGGGTTCGGGCTTTGAAGCAAAGGCCTGACAGCCGGTCAGGAGAAAGCAAACAAGCAGGCAGAGCGCCAGCCATCGATTCTTTTTCATCAGGGCACCTCCGAAAGGGCGTTCAAAAAGGGCGTTCAAAAACACATGCCATTATACCCTGATTAGACGCAAAAGGCAAAGCAAAAGTTCCGCCCGCCCCGGCCATGCCGGAAGGGCCTACGGCGCCGGCGGGCATTCGGGCGGCTGCAGGTCGTCCAGCCGGGCGCGAAGCTCGTCGATGGAGCGCTGCATGGCCTCCAGACGGCGGCTTTGCTCGGCGTCCTGCGCAAGCTGCCCCTGTGCGGCGGCCGTTTCCAGCACCTGCGCCGTCAGCATGAGAAGGTTGCCCAGCGCGTTTTGCTGATCGGCCGTCAGGCCGCCCAGCAGCGCAAAGCCCAGCACCGTGCCGAGGGCCGCCGCCAGCTCGGCGGGCAGCTCGAAAAACCACTGCGCGAAAAAAGGCTGCCGCAATCGATCATCCCCTTTCAGGCAAGTATATGCACATCGGCGGGAAATAGAGAAAAGGCCTTGGAAAAACCGGCAAAAAAACGCCCCCGTGAACCGCTTCACGGGGGCGCCCAAGGGGAAAAACCTTATTTGACTTCGCGGGTCCAGCCGTGCGGATCGGGCAGGCGGCCCCACTGAATACCGGTCAGGTTGTCGTACAGCTTCTGCGAAACCTCGCCGATTTCGAAATGGTTGATGATGTGCTTTTCGCCCTTGTAGTAGATTTCGCCGACGGGCGAGATGACGGCGGCGGTGCCGCAGCCGAAGGCCTCCTCGAGTTTGCCCTGATGGGCGGCCTCGACGAGCTCGTCGACCGACAGCCTGCGCTCGGAAACCTTGTAGCCCCAGTCGCGCAGCAGCTGCAGGCAGCTGTCGCGGGTGATGCCGGGGAGAATGGTGCCGTCCAGCGGGGCGGTGATGATTTCGCCGTCGATTTTGAACATCATGTTCATGGAGCCGACTTCTTCCACATACTTCTGCTCGACGCTGTCCAGCCACAGGACCTGATTATAGCCGAGCTCCTGCGCCTTTTCCTGCGCCTTGAGGCTGCCGCCGTAGTTGCCGCCGCACTTGGCAAAGCCGGTGCCGCCGCGCGAGGCGCGGGTGTACTCGTCCTCGACGTAAATGCGGATGGGGGCAAAGCCGTTGGGGTAATAGCTGCCGGTCGGCGAGGCGATGAAAATGGCCTTGTAGGTGTGCGAGGCATGCACGCCCAGAACGGCGTCGGTCGCGATGACGAACGGACGCAGATAGAGCGAGGTGCCGGGGGCGGTGGGAATCCAGTCGCGGTCGGTCGACACCAGCGTCTCGACGCACTGAATGAAATCTTCGACGGGCAGGGAAGCCATGCACATGCGCTGGCAGGACGCAATCATGCGCTCGGCGTTTTTCTCGGGGCGGAAGAGCAGAACGCGGCCGTCGGCGGCGGGATACGCCTTCATGCCCTCAAACAGCTCCTGGCCGTAGTGGAAAACCATCGACGCCGGGTCAAGGGTGATGGGCCCGTAGGGCACAAGCTGCGCGTTGTGCCAGCCGACCCCTTCGGTGTAGTCGACGGTTACCATGTGGTCGCTGAAGCTTTTGCCGAAGCCGAGATTCTGCTGGTCGGGCTTCTGCTTGGGGGATTGGGTCAGGGTTTTTTTGATGTCTAACATGCTGCACGCCTCCATTTTATCAATCAAAGATTTAGCACTTGCGCAAAACCAAGCTTTGAGCTACCATATATATATAAATCCAGTATAGCACCAAAGATCGGGTTTGACAATCAAAAATTTAGCGTTATAACTAAAAAGGCGCGGAAAATTCAATATAACTTCAGCACATATGCAAAATTGATCATTTTTTTTGAGAAGGGAGAGGTGCGATGAAACGCTTTCTGACAGTGCTGGTCCTGCTGTGCCTGCTGCTGTCCCTTGCCCCCGCCGTGCAGACGGCGGCGGCGCCCAGCGTGATTTTTACGGCGGTCAACGACGTGTTCATGCAGAACCTGACGGCCGAGCTCATGCCCGTGCGCATCGGCGGACAGGTGTACATTCCCTACACCACCCTGTCGCGCCTGATGACCGTCGGCATTTATTACAACGAAAAAGAGCAGCGGGTGCTGGTTTACAACTTCGATTACACGCTGACCTTCGATCTGGCCAACACCATTACCTATGACGAGGCGGGCGTTGTGTATTCCCACAACGCCGTCCGCCGCAGCGGCACCGTCTTTGTGCCGGCCGCGCTGGTCTGCGAAAAGTTCGGGTATTATTATTCCTATATCACCGCCGCGCCCCTCGGCCCCATCGTGCGCATCAATTCCGAAGAGGTGACGGTGCCGGACAGCATTCTGGTGAGCAAGGCGCAGGCGCGCATGCAGCAGATTTACGACGCTTACATGGCCGCCTCCGCGCCCGATCCGGCTCAGCCGGACGCGCCCCCCGACAACCCCTCCGCGCCGGACGGCGGCAAAGAGGAGCCGGACCCGGCGAGCGTCTACCTCGTCTTTGAGGGGGAGCTGACCGGGTATACCGCCGGCATTCTCGACACGCTTTCAGAGCGCGGGCAAAAGGCCGCCTTCTTTATTTCGGGCGGAATCGGGGAGCACCGCGATGCGCTGCGCCGCATTTTTGCCGAAGGGCACACCGTTGGGCTGTACGCGCCGGGGCAGTACGCCTCCGCGCAGGAGCGGCTGGAGGCGCTCGAGGTGTTAAACGCGCAGCTGAGCGGCGTGCTGTGCACCAGAGCCCGGCTGGTGTGGATGCCGGACAGCCGGCATTTGACCCAGCAGCAGCGCGACGCCCTCATCGGGGCGGGCTACCGGCTTTGGGAGGACAACGTCGACCCGCGGGCCGACGTGCGCAACGGGTACAGCGTGCGGGTGAACGTGCGCAATCTGGTGCAGAAGATGCAGCGCAGCGCCGTTGTGCGGCTGCTGTGCAACGAGGCGTCGGCCGAAGCGCTGCCGGGAGTGCTCGGCGACCTGCGGCAGGCGGGAAATGACATTCGGGTGATGCGGGAGTGGAACACGCCGGTCAACGGCGCGCGCGAAATCCGCTGAACACACGCAAAAAAAGAAGCGGCCGGGGCCGCTTCTTTTTTGTATCCGTTATTGCTTCCGGCTGCCGTACAGGCGGGCGATTTCGGCGGCGTCCTTGTCGCCGCGGCCCGACAGGTTGACAATGATGATCTGGTCGGGGGACATGGTGGGCGCCAGCTTGATGACGTGCGCCAGCGCGTGGGAGCTTTCGATGGCGGGAACGATGCCCTCGGTGCGCGACAGGGTGAAGAAGGCGTCGACGGCCTCGTCGTCGGTGGCCGACACATAAAGGGCGCGGCCGGAGTCCTTGTAATAGCAGTGCTCGGGGCCGACGCCCGGGTAATCGAGGCCCGGAGAAATGGTGTAAACGGGAAGGGGCTGGCCCTCGTCGTCCTGCAAAAGGTAGCACTTAAAGCCGTGGATCATGCCGGGAGAGCCGAGTGTCATGGTGGCGGCGTTGTCGGGGGTGTCGGTGCCGCGCCCCGCGGCCTCGACCCCTATCATGCGCACCGAAGGGTCGTTGTAAAAGGGGGCGAACAGGCCGATGGCGTTGGAGCCGCCGCCGACACAGGCCACGACGACGTCGGGCAGACGGTGCTCGCGGGCGAGGCACTGCGCCCGCGCCTCCTGTCCGATGACCGACTGGAAGAAGCGGACCATTTCGGGGTAGGGAGCGGGGCCGACGGCGGAGCCGAGCAGGTAATAGGTGTCGTCGGCGTGCTCCACAAGGTCCGTCAGCGCGGCGTCCACGGCGTCCTTCAGCGTGCGGGTGCCCGAGCAGACCGGCACGACGGTGGCCCCGAGCATTTCCATGCGGAATACGTTGAGCGCCTGCCGCCGGCAGTCCTCCTCGCCCATGTAAATGACGCATTCCATGCCGAACAGCGCGCAGACGGTGGCCGTCGCCACACCGTGCTGCCCGGCGCCCGTCTCGGCGATGATGCGTTTTTTGCCCAGCCGCCGGGCCAGCAGAGCCTGCCCGATGGCGTGGTTGATCTTGTGCGCGCCGGTGTGGTTGAGGTCCTCGCGCTTGAGGTAGATTTTGGCGCCGCCGAGATGCCGGGTCAGGCGCTCGGCAAAGTAAAGGCCGCTGGGGCGGCCGATGTATTCGGCCTGATAGCGGTTGAGCTCGGCAATAAAGGCGGGGTCGCGCACAGCGGCGTGAAAGGCCCGGCCCACCTCGTCCAGAACGGCCTGAAGCCGGGGCGGGAGGAAGCTGCCGCCGTACTGGCCGAAAAAGCCCTCGGCGTTGGGAAGCTGGTTTGCGCAGCTGGCAGGATTTGCGTTCATGGTTTTGTTCTCCTTTCTTGCCCTCACAGGGGCCCGTACAAAATGAAGGATGCCTGGGAAGTGTTTCTGCACGGGCGGCAAACAAAACAAAAAGCACCCGTCCTTTTCCAAGGACAGGTGCTGAAACCTGCGGTGCCACCTTGATTGGTACAAAAGTACCCACTTTTACAGAAATGCCATCACATTCCCCACCCGATAACGCCGGTGCAGGCGTCGGGAAATACTGAGCGCCCGAAAGCGCCGTTCATCCCGCCCTCTGGGGTCCATTTGCCAAAGCCGCTTTTCTGCCCGGATTCCACCACCCCGGACTCTCTGTGAGCGCGTGCTCTGTTTTATCTCCCCGTCAACGGTTTAGTGAAAGTATACTCCGGCGCCCGGCGGCTGTCAAGGGCTTTTTGGCGGAAAAAAGAAAAAAGCCGCTCCCGCCGGGGAAGCGGCTTTCGCCTTAGGAAAAGGCCTTGTCGATGTGGACAACGGCGTAGTACTTGCCGCCCTCCATGGCGGCGACGGCGTCGCGGATGGCCTGCGCCACCTGCTCGTCGCTCAGGCGGAACTTGTGCGGAAGGACGACGTCGAAGATGAGGTTGGTGTGCGTCGGCCCCGCCGTCATGCGGAAGTCGTGAATGGAAACGCTGGGGTCGATGAGCTTGACCAGCGCGGCGACCTCCGCCCGCTTGCTCAGGGTCAGCTCGTCGTTGGTGGCGATGGGGTCCATGTGGATGACGGCGGTCGCGCAGTAGCGGGCCTGAAGCTCGCGCTCGACGTCGTCGATGATATCGTGCATGTGCATGATGTTGGCGTCGCACGGCACCTCGGCGTGAAGCGAAATGATGCAGCGCCCCGGGCCGTAGTCGTGGACGATCAGGTCGTGCAGGCCGACGATCTCCCGGTGGGACAGCACGGTGTCCGCAATGTTCTGCACAAGCTCCGGGTCGGGCATTTGCCCCAAAAGGGGGTTGAGGGTGTCGCGCGCCGCGCCGATGCCGCTGTACAGGATGAACAGGGCGACGGCCGCGCCCAGCCAGCCGTCTATTTGCAGCCGGGCGAAAAAGCCGACAAGCGTGCCGGCCAGAACCACCGAGGTGGCGGTGACGTCGCTGAGGGAGTCGGCCGCCGTCGCCTGCATGGCCGACGAGGAAATGTCGCGGCCCAGCTTGCGGTTGAAGAAAAACATCCACAGCTTGACGGCGATGGACAGGGCGAGAATCGCGCAGGACAGGAGGCTGAAGTCGATGGGCGAGGGGTGGAGGATTTTGCCGATTGACGTTTTGCCCAGCTCGATGCCGGCCAGAATGATGGCCATGCTGACGGCCAGCCCGGTCAGGTACTCAATGCGCCCATGGCCAAACGGATGGTCGGGGTCGGGCTTTTGCCCGGCCATTTTAAAGCCGATGAGGGTGACGATGGAGGAGCCGGCGTCGGAGAGGTTGTTGAAGGCGTCGGCGGTGATGGCGATGGAGGAGGTCAAAGCGCCGGCGAGGAACTTGGCGGCGCACAGCAGCAGGTTGAGAACGATGCCCACGCAGCCGCTGAAAACGCCGTAGCGCTGCCGCACGGCAGGGTCTTTGAGATTGTGCCAGTCCCTGACGAAAAGGCGCACCAGAAGATTTGTCATGAAAGAGGTCACCAGTCCTTATGCGGCGCGCCGCCGTCGCAAAGCGCCGCGCTTAATGTTCGAGAATGTACCAAAGCCCCCCGCTCTTGCCCCAGCCGAAGCCGCCGGAGAAGGAGCGGACCTCGTCGTAAAGGGGGCTGAAGGCCCAATCGCCGTTTTGGTCGATAAACCCGGTCTTTCCGCCCGCGGTGACGGCGGCCAGCCCGCCGGAAAAGGGTTGGGCGGCGGTGAATCCGGGCGCGATGACCTCGGTCCCCGTCTTGCTGACAAAGCCGTACAGGCCGTTTTTGACGACGCCGATCAGCGCGGAATCGGGCGAGGGGGCAAGGACGGAGGTGCAACCGGTCAGGCGGATGGCAGAGCCGGCCGCGGTGACGATGGCGGGGGTGGATTTGTCGGCCAGAACGCCGGTGGTCACGCCGCCCTCAAAGTCGGCCGCGCGGCCGCTGAAGCCGGAAAAGACGACGGCGCCCGTCAGGTCGATAAAGCCCCAGCCGGAAGAGACCAGCCTGCCGCCGGCAAAGGTGCCGACGCGCACCGGGGCCATGCCGTTGTGAAAGGATCCGGCCTCGACAACGGCCTGACCCGCCCCGCCGGAAAGCTGGGCGGCGGAGGGCAGATCGATGACGGTGCGGCCGGCGGAATCGACGTAGCGGTAATGGGGGTACTCGCCCGCCAGATTGACGTTGAGCAGAATGAGCCCGTCGCCGGCGGCGGCCGCCGCCGCGCTGGAGGCGTCGAGTGCAAAGAGCCTGCCCCGCTCGTCGGTCAGGGCGGGGGCCGCGCCGTTGAGCAGCAGCAGCCCTTCGCTGAAAACGCCGTCCGTGCCGGTGTAGGCGAGGCCGGGGCCGATGTTGAAGCCGAGCGACGTGTAGTCGCCGCTTCGGTCGACAAAGCCGAGGGAATAGCCGCCGGCGGCGCGCGCCGTCAGGACAACCCCCTTGCCCTCGCGGAAGGGGTAGGCGGCGGCATAGGTGAGAGCGGTGAGGAGTTTGCCGTCCGTGCCGATGTAGCCGTATTTGCCCGACTGGGCGACGACGGCAAAGCCCTCGCTGAAGCAATGGACGTCGGTAAAGCGGAAGCCGTCCTTGCCGTCCGGCGGCGTGACCGGATCAACCGGCGTGACCGGATCGACCGGCGTGACCGGATCGACCGGATCGACCGGTTCGACAGGCTCAACCGGCTTGAGGGTAAAGGTTTTGCGGGCAGAGGGCACGACGATGCGGCTGATGATGGCAGCGGCCTCTGCGCGGGTGATCTCCCGTTCGGGGTCAAAGTACCCCTCGTCGCCCCGGCCGGTCAGGACGCCGGCGCGGTAGAGCAGGTAGATGGAGTCGGCGTACTGGGCATCGGGCGCCACGTCGGGAACCGAGGAGAGGGTGTTGATGGCGTTCAGCTCAGACGCGGGCAGGGGAGAAGAAAAGATGTAGGCCATCTGCGCGCGGGTGGCGTTGGCCGTGTAGGAGGGGAAGTCGTCCGCTTTGATGATTTTGCTGGATATGGCGTATTTTACCGGAACGTCGTACCACGGCGTGCCGGACTGGTCGAAAACGCCGCGGCCGAGCCGGTAGATGTTGTGCACGCGGGCGGCGATGACGATGCATTCGGCCAGTGTGATTTTGCCGTTCGGGCGGAAGGTCTTGTCGGTGTAGCCGTCCATCAGGCCCAGCTCGTAGCAGGTTTTGACGCTGCCGTAGTACCAGGCCGAGGCGGAAATGTCGGTGAACTGCCTGGAAGAATAGGTGTTTTTTTGGGAAAACTGGCTGAGGCCCGCCGCGTTGGCGGTGACGGGCAGCAGAAAACACAGGCACAGCAAGGCGGCGGTCAGCCGCGGCAGATAGTTTTTCATCATAAACCGTCCTTTCCAATACGAAAACCGGTCCCTCCGCCGGGCGCGCCGCCCGGGCAGGAATTGCTTGCAGTCAGTATTTTGTATTTCTACGATTATACCAAAAAAAGCGTGCCATTGCAATTGCGGCGTCGGAGCGCGTGCGGTATAATAGCCGTACAGTACCGGCACACGGGGGGAGAAGAATGGTTCATTTGGGAAACGACTGGGACGAGCTGCTCGCCGGCGAGTTTCAAAGCCCGTATTATCAAAAGCTGCGCGCCTTTTTAAAGCGGGAATACGCCGCGCGCACCGTTTATCCGGACATGCACGATATTTTCAACGCGCTGCGCTACACCCCTTACCAGGAAGTAAAGGTGGTCATTCTGGGGCAGGACCCCTATCACGGCCCGGGTCAGGCGCACGGCCTCAGCTTTTCGGTGCGGCGCGGGGTCCCGCCCCCGCCCTCGCTGCAAAACATTTTCAAGGAAGTACACGACGACGTGGGCGCCCCCATTCCGTCCCACGGCTGTCTGGAAAGCTGGGCCCGGCAGGGCGTGCTGCTGCTCAACACGGCGCTGACGGTGCGGGCCGGTCAGGCCAACTCCCACCGCGGCGCGGGCTGGGAAATCTTCACCGACCACGTCATCGAAAAGCTGGCCGCGCGGCGGCAGCCTATGGTCTTTCTGCTTTGGGGGGCCAACGCCCGCGCCAAGGCGCCGCTTTTGCAGGGCACGCCGCACCTTGTTTTGCAGTGCGCGCACCCGAGCCCGCTGTCGGCCCGCAGCGGGTTTTTCGGGTGCCGGCACTTTTCGCGCGCCAACGCCTTTTTGGCGCAGTTCGGGCAGCACATCGACTGGGCCAGCCCGTCCGGCGAAGATTCGGTCTGCGGGCGGGAAGGCGGCCCGGGGCAAACGGCACAGGGCAGATGAAGCGCAACGCCCCCTTGCAGCAGGCAAGGGGGCGCTGTTTCGGTTCCTGCCGCCGCAAAGGGGGGCGGGCGGCAGGGGCTTTAAAAAAAGGCGGAAAGCGGGCTACGGCTGCGCCGCCAGCGCGTCGACGTCGTCCAGAAAGGCCTCCCACGCGTCGGCGTGATCGACAAAATACAAGGGGCAATGCTTGCCCGTCACATCATAGTGGCGCAGAATATCCTCGCGCGAGAGGCCGTAGGCGCCGCGCAGAAAGGCGACCAGCTGTACAAGCCGCCGGTAGGTGGCGTCGGTAAAGGCGCCCGTCTCGTCGGGGTGGCAGCATTCGATGGACAGCGTGTCGTCGTTGCGGTTGTTGGAGCAGAAAGCGACCTCGTCGGGCGGAACGCAGAGCAGCACCTCGCCGTCCAGGCCGATGAGAAAGTTGCTGCTGGCCTTGGTTTCCTGCGTGACGGCCAGATTTTTGAAATAGCTGCGGTTTTGCGCCGCCGTCGTGTCCGGGTTGCCGACGTAGTGAACGACAATGCCGTTGACGGCGCGCAGCTTGGTGCCGGGCCGCGACCACCGGTTGACGGGGAGCAGGTCGACCTTCACCCAGTCGGGCAAATTGAGGTCCTCGGCCGTGAGGGCAGAGGGAGAAGGGAAGAAAAGAAAGAAGCAGACGGCGCCCAGCAGCAGCGCCGGCGGCAGGGCCAAAAGCAGTCTGCGGCGCAGGCGGCGGTTCCTTTTCCGCCGGCGGCGCGCGTTAAGATGGGGCGGATGATGCAAAGCGTTCACCTCCACGGGTACTGCTTACAGCTTATCACACCGGCGGAAAAAAGTGTATGAAGAAAATCTTAAGGTTTGGCCGGCGGGAAAAGCGGCGCCGTCAAACCGGGCAAACGCCCCTTTCGGGCGGGCGTGAAAAAAGCTTCGGAGCCGGGGTAAGGGCCGGTTCCGAAGCTTTTGTTGCTTGAAAAAGGGAAAAAAGGTTATTGGATGCCGTGCTGCAATTTGGCGGCCAGCAGGGTGTTCTGCATCAGCGTGGCGATGGTCATCGGGCCGACGCCGCCCGGCACGGGGGTGATGAAGGAGCACTTGGGGGCGACATTGTCGTAGTCGACGTCGCCGCACAGCTTGCCGTTTTCGTCGTGATCCATGCCGACGTCAATAACGACGGCGCCCTCTTTGACCATGTCTGCCTTGATGAACTTGGGCTTGCCGATGGCGGCGACCAGAATGTCGGCCTGGCGCGTCTCGAAGGCGAGGTCGGGGGTCTTGGAGTGGCAGATGGTGACCGTGCCGTGCTTGTGCAGCAGCAGCATGGCCTGCGGCTTGCCGACGATGTTGGAGCGGCCGACGACGACGCATTTTTTGCCCTTGGGGTCGATGCCGTAGGTTTCGAGCAGCGTCATGACGCCGGCGGGCGTGCAGGGAGCAAAGAGCACGTCGTCGGTCATGATGCGGCCGATGTTCTGCGGGTGGAAGGCGTCGACGTCCTTGAGGGGGTCGATGGCCAGAATGATCTTCTGCTCGTCGATGTGCCTGGGCAGGGGCAGCTGGCACAGAATACCGCTGATGTGCGGGTCGCGGTTGAGCTTGTCGATCAGCACGAGCAGCTCCTCTTCGGTGGTCGAGGCGGGAAGAGCGTGCTTTTCGCTGTAAAAGCCGCAGTCGGCACAGGCTTTTTCCTTGTTGCGGACATAAATCTGCGAGGCGGGGTCCTCGCCTACGAGGATGACCGCAAGGCCGGGGACGACGCCCTGCGCCTTCAGCTCCTCCGTCTGGCGAAGAATGGCGGCCCGCAGGTTTTTGGCAGTGGCTTTTCCGTCAATGATTGTCGGCATTTTTCTTTTCCTCCTTGGCAGGGGTATACTTTCCAGACAGACGCAGGTAAAGCCAGAGGCCGCCCATGCAGAGAAAGGTCACGAGCGCCAGCGCCTGAGAGATGCGAATATCGGTATGGCCGAGATAGAGGCTGTCCGAGCGCAGGCCCTCGATGAAAAAGCGGCCGAAGCCGTACCAGGTCAGATACAGCAGGGTGATTTCACCGGAAAAGGCCCGTTTCTTTTTGGAATAAACGTGCAGAAGCAGAAAACCGAGGAGGTTCCACAGCGATTCGTAGAGAAAGGTGGGGTGCACCGGCGCGCCGCCGTCGATGCTCATGCCCCACGGCAGCGACGTTTCCGAGCCGAAGGCCTCCGCGTTGACAAAGTTGGCCCAGCGGCCGACAATCTGCCCGATGAGCAGGCCGAGCGAGCCGATGTCCATCATGCCCAGCATGTGGCTCTTGTGTATGCGGCTGAAGACAAAGACGGTGGCAAAGGCGGCGAGAATGCCGCCGTAAATGGCCAGGCCGCCCTTCCAGATTTGCACGATTTCGCCGGGGTGCTGACCGTAATAGTCCCATTTGTTGAGGACATAGTACAGCCGCGCGCCGGCGATGGAGAGGGGGAGTGCCCACAGCAGCAGGTCGATGAGCTCATCGGAGCTTGTGCCGAACTGCGCCGCGCGGCGGGTGACATACAGCACGGCGAGCGCAAAGCCGCAGGCGATAATAACGCCGTACCACTTGATGCTGAAGTCGAGCGGGCCGATGGAAAAGGCCAGAGCCTCGGTGTTCATGGTAAAGGTCCGGTCAAACAGGCCGGGAAAACCAACGGTATGGATCATTCTGCGCCGTAAAGCGCGCGTCACATCCTTTCAAAAACAGAGCGGCGGTGCCGCCGGGCCAATCATCCAATACCTTTTTATTATATGCCCGAAAAAGGAGCGTGGCAAGTAAAAAAGCGCCGCTTTTACGGCGAAAAAGAAGTTTTTACGCTCCCGCGCATTTTGCGCGCGCCGGGCGGGCCGCTTTTTGCCATCCTGCACAACACAGGGCGGCGCACGGGCTGCGCCCCGGGTCCCCTTCGGGGAAACTGACGAAAAAGAAAGGCAAATTGCGCCGGGCAAGCCTTGACAACGGGGCGGAAATAGGGTATGATAATTCCTGTTGTAAAGCGAATCCGCTTTACAGAAGGGGGAGAGCTCATGAAAAGCGACACCTTTACCATGTCGATGCTGTTCGACTTTTACGGCGAATTGCTGACCGACAAGCAAAAAGAGCTCTTTGACCTGTATTATAACGAGGACCTTTCGCTGTCGGAAATTGCCGAGCAGGCCGATATTTCGCGGCAGGGCGTGCGCGACGCCATTGTGCGCGCCGAAACCATTCTGCGCGAGACGGAGGACCGCCTTCGGCTCGTCCGCCGCTACGGCGGGGTGGAAAGCCGCCTGCGCAAAATCGCCGAGGCGGCGGCCTATATCAACCGCGCAAACGCGCAGGTCAGAAATTATGAAATCGCCACGCACGTCGGCGAAATCCTTTCTTTGACCCAGGAACTGATGGGAGACAATTAATGGCATTTGAAGGACTGACCGAAAAGCTCAATAAAGTGTTTAAAAACCTGCGATCGCGCGGGCGCCTGACGGAAAGTGACGTCAAGGCGGCCATGCGCGAAATCCGCATGGCGTTGCTCGAGGCCGACGTCAACTTCCGCGTCGTCAAGGACTTCATCGCCCGCGTCAGCGAAAAGGCGGTGGGCGAGGACATTCTCGAAAGCCTTTCCCCGGCCCAGCAGGTCATCAAAATCGTAAACGACGAGCTGTGCGCCTTGATGGGCGGCGGCCAGAGCCGCATCCGCATGGCCAATTCCCCGCCCACCGTCATTATGTTTGTCGGGCTGCAGGGCGCCGGCAAGACGACCAACATCGCCAAGCTGGCCGGCTACTTCAAAAAGCGCGAAAACCGCAGGCCGCTGCTCTGCGCCTGCGACGTTTACCGCCCGGCCGCCATCGAGCAGCTCAAGGTGGTGGGCGCCAAGCTGGACATTCCGGTTTTTGAGCAGGGACAGGGCGACCCGGTTGCCATCGCCAAAGCGGCGTATGAGCACGCCAGGCGCCACGGCAATGACATGCTCTTTATCGACACGGCGGGCCGCCTGCACATCGACGAGCAGCTGA
>CAKUPI010000016.1 GCA_934675045.1 uncultured Eubacteriales bacterium | reverse complement strand
ATCCGCAGCTGCGCCGTCGTCAACTGCAACATCACCGCCGACACCGGCGCCGTGCTGGGCGGCCTTGTCAGCCGCAACTTCGGGCTGGTGCAACGGTGCTATGTTCAGGGCGGCACGCTGACCTCCAACAGCGACAGGGCCACCGGCCACGCCGGTTTCGCCGGCTCCAACGAGGCGGGCGGCATCATCGAGCAGTGCTGGACCTCGATGGACGTTCGCACGCAGAGCGACTACGCCGGCGGCTTTGTCGGCCTGAGCTACGGCGGCGTCATCCGCGACTGCTTCGCGCTGGGCGACGTGTCGGCCCGCAGCTATTCCGGCGGTTTTGCCGGCCGTTCGGTTTACGGCGGCAACACCTATCAGAACTGCTACGCCGCGGGGGTCGTCACGCTGACCGAAGGCCAAACGGGCCACGGCTTTATCGGCGGCAGCAAGCCGAACTCCGCCTTCCAGCCGGACCTCTCCCTTGAAATCTCCAACTGCTACTACAACGCAGCCAGCCCCGCCGATCCCCACGCCGCCGGCAAAACGCTGTCCGAAATGCAGAGCAGCGATTTTCTCATCAAGCTGGCCGGCTCCGGCAGCGGCGTGTGGCTGCAGGCCGCCGACAAAAACAGCGGCCTCCCCTATCTAACCCATGTGCCCGCCCCTGCGGGACTGCCCACCACCTCCATCACCGTGGACATCGCCCTGGCCGCGTACAACAAGCAGAGCTATGCCTTCTATCAGATGGGGAAAACCCTCTCGGTCACACTGCAAAGCAACGGCAACACCCGCGTCATCGACGTGATGGACGCCGCCGCAGCGCAGGGGCTTCTGACCTATTCCTATGACACCACTCCCTCCTTCGGCCGTTACATCCACACCATCAACGGCTATTGCGTAGAGGCCCCGGACGGCTGGATGTTCACCATCAACGACCAGCTTTCCAACGTCAGCGCCTCACTGGCCACCGTCACCGACGGCAGCCGCCTCCTGTGGTTTGAGGGCACCACCGAAAACCGCTACCTGCCCCCGGCCTGGGACAGTCTGGCCGGCGAAACCCTCCAGTGGATCGACATCGGCTCGGCAGAGGACCTGCTGAAGCTGGCAGGCAGCTCCGACGCCGGGGTTTTGTCCAGGAACTACCGCCTGACCGCCGATCTGGACCTTTCGGCCGTCAGCGCCTTCCCCGGCATCGGCTCGGCAGCCGCCCCCTTCACCGGCGTCTTTGACGGTCAGGGGCACACCGTCTCCCACGTGACGGTTTCCGGCGCCAAAAACGTCGGCTTCTTCGGCGTCATCAAGGGCGCGACCGTCAAGAACCTGAACCTGAAGCATGTCAGCGTCACGGGCGACGCGCAGGTCGGCGGCCTGGTGGGCTGGGCGCAGGTGGAACTGGATCAGGAGAATCTGGCCGACTGCGTAGCCAACCTCATCGGCAGCTGCACCGTCTCCGGCGCCGTGACCGGAAACAGCAACACCGGCGGCCTGGTCGGCCTGAACGACGGCGCCTATGACACCCACACCCTCTTCTCCACCTCCTCGGCCGTCGACAAGTGCACATCCGACGTCGCCGTCACCGCCTCCGGCAGCGGCAGCACCAACATCGGCGGTCTGGTCGGCGGCAACAACGGCGTCATCACCAAAAGCGCCGCTCTCGGTGCGGTGTCGGCCGCCGATTCCGCCCTTGTCGGCGGGTTTGTCGGCAGCAGCTACGGCGACATCTACGACTGCCACGCCGACGGGGCCGTGACCGGCAAGAACAACGTCGGCGGCTTTGGCGGCTCCTGCAGCGGCCTCGTCAAGCGCTGTTACAGCCTCGGCGCCGTCACCGGCGAATCCTACACGGGCGGCTTTGCCGGCTCCATCAGCGCGGCAGATTACGTCATCAGCGCCGGCCGGGTCTTGATCACCGGCTCCAGCACCACCGGCTACAACGGCGGCTTTGCCGGTCATCTGAGCGGCCAGCTCACCGGCATTGCCAACCAGATCACCGTCAAGGACGCCTACGCCAACTGCACCCGGCCGGACGGCGGCACCCTGAGCGCCGTAGGCAACGGCGTGGACTATCAGGGCGAGGCGCAGCAGGAAGTCCTCAAGGCCATGGCGCTGAACAGTCTGGCGGAAACAAGCGCACAGCTTTACAAAATGTTCGGCGTCAACCTGCCCGTGCCCGATTCCTTGCAGGCCGAGGCCGATAAGTACGCCGATACCGTCGCCGCGCCGCAGCAGATCGGCAGCACCCTTTCCCTGCTGAAGAGCCATGCGTCCGCCGCCGAAGGCATCGACGTCCGCTATGAGACGGAAAGCCCCTATCTGACGGGCGGCGACACGCTGACCCTTGTCAAGGCCAACGATTCTGCCGCCACCCGCAGCGTGCCCGTTGTGCTCGTTCTCTCTGACGCGGACGGCAACGTATACCGCAAGAGCGTCACCGTGCTGCTCCCCGTCCTGCCCGCGCAAAGGGACAGCCTGATGGACGCCATTGCCCGCGGCTATGCCGACAGCAGCGACGGCTGGACCGTCATGGACATGGCGGTTTACGCCTCGCTGCCGGGAAAGACCGTTGCCACCACCGCCGAGGCCCGTCAGAACGCGCTCAATCTGCTCATCTCCGAAGCGGCCGGAACCGCGGCCTCGGTCAGCGACCGCGCCCGCATCGAAATTGTGCTGCGGTCCATGGGTATTGACAGCACACGGCTTTATCCCGTCAACAGCAGCACCCCCTTCAGCAACGCCAAGGCGCTGTCCGGCATGGACCTCACTTCGGGCGGCCACTATGCCGCGCCGTGGCTTCTGCTGGCCGATTTGCAGGGCAATATCAAGCTGACCGACGGCCAAACCGCTTCGCTCATTCAGCTTCTGGCCACGAACGTCGGAGACGGCCTGTTCGGCTTTACCTGGAACGGCGTCACCTTCTCCGACCCCGACACGGCCGGCGCGGCGCTGGCCGCTCTGGCCCGCTTCTACGACAAAAATCCCGACGCCAAGGCCGTGGTCGACAAAATCCTGTCCGCCCTGCCCGGCGCCATGAACGAGACGGGTTCTCTGGGCAGCGCCAACTCCGACGCGATGGTCATTCTGGGCCTTCTGGCGCTCGGCAAGGACCCCGCCCAGCTGACCGCCGACACGGGCGCCTCGCTAATCGACGGCCTGCTCTCGTATGTGAACACCGCCTCCCTCCGGTTCCAGTATGACGGCGCGGACAATCCGCTGGCCACCGAACAGGGCTTCCGGGCGCTGGCGGCCATGGCCATGGCAAACGGCGGCGCCTACAACGTCTATGACTTCAGCGGCAAGACCGCAGAGCCCGGCCGCGCCACCGGCAGCGGCGCGGTGACGCCGCCCGAGACGCCCGACACCGACAAGACCATTCAGGTGATCTTTTCCCTGAAAACCGACACGGAGGTCTGGATTCCCTCGACCACCCTCACCGTCAAGCAGGGTTCCACCGTGTATCACGCCTTTGTGCAGGCTCTGGCCGAGGCGGGCGGCATGAGTGCCGTGGGCGCCGAAAGCGGCTATGTCCGCTCGATCACCAAAAACGGCGTCACCCTGAGCGAGTTTGACAAGGGGGACAATTCCGGCTGGCTGTACACCGTCAACGGCGTGCTGCCCAACGTCGGGCTGACCGCCTGCCCGCTGAGCGACGGCGACTCCGTCCTGTTCTACTACACCTCTGACTGGAAGGACGACCCCAACGCCGGCGGCGCCTTTGTCCCCTCGGTGCCTGCGCCCAAGCTGCCCTTTACCGATGTGGAAAAGCATTGGGCGCTCGACGCCATTGAGTATGTCTATGTCAACAAGCTGATGAACGGCACCGCGGCCGACCGCTTCGACCCCGACGGCCTGCTCAGCCGTGCCATGCTGGCCACCATCCTCTATCGTCTGGAAGGCCAGCCTGCCGTCAGCGCCGCGAGCTGCTGCACCGACGTCCCCGACGGCACCTGGTACACAAACGCCGTCATCTGGGCCAGCGAAAACGGCATTGTCAACGGCTACGGCAACGGGAAGTTCGGCCCCGACGACAACGTCACCCGCGAGCAGATGGCCGCCATGCTGTTCCGCTACGCCAGGTACAAGGGCTATGACGTCAGCAAGTCCAACGAGCTGACCGGCTTTGCCGACGCCGGCAGCATCAGCAGCTGGGCGCTTGCCGCTTTGCAGTGGGCCAACGCCGAACAGCTTGTCAACGGCCGCAGCGCCACCGCGATCGTCCCCAACGGCAGCGCCACCCGCGCCGAGACGGCCACCATTCTGATGCGCTTCTGCGAAAAGGTGGCAAAATAACCCCCCGGTTCCCACAGCAAAAAACGGGAGTGAAGGTTTTTCCTTCACTCCCGTTTTTCCATATCCCAAACGATTTCCCGCAGCTGCTCCGGCGTCACCTGCCCGCTGAGATACCGGCACAGCGCCCCGGTGCCGAGGTTTTGCGGCAGGCTTAGCCGCCGAAGCAGCTTTTTCCGCTTTTCCGCACTCTGCTCGCACCCCGACAGCCCGAGAAAGTACAAATCGGCCGGCGTGATGGGCGCCGTGACGGCCGGCAGCGGCCCGCGGGCCGCCCCGCATGTTTCTATGGCCCGGATGATTTCGGCCTCCGTCACCCCTTCCACGCCGAGCAGCCCCTCGCGCGAGGGGGCCGCCTTGCGCTTCTCCTTCCCCGCGTGCGCGCCGACATAGGCGTGGTAAACCTGCCCTTCGGCAATGCTCGAACGCAGAAAGTTGCGGATGACCAGGCCCGCGCCGTCCGGATCGGTCAGCACGATGACGCCCCGCTCCACCGCCAGACGGCGCAGCAGTGCCAGCGTCTGCCTGTCTTTGAAAATGCCAAAGCCGTTAAGCTGGATGATCAGGGCGTCAAAAATCTGGCTCAGCCGGTTTTTGTCGTAGCGCCCTTCTACGACAATGGCCTGACGGATCGGAATCACGCACATTCCTCCCGCGCGGCGGCCAGACGGAGCAGCAGCAGCTCGACGGTGCGCTCGTCGTCGGGCAGGTTGCTCTTGATCCCCAAGTCGGCCTCAAGGCAGAGGCGGGCGGCACGGCGCAGAAAGGGCAGCTCCATACGCGCACAGGCGCGCAGCAGCAGCCGGGCCGGATAGGGCGAGCGCAGCGCGCACAGCCGCATGACATCCCCCTCGCCGCCCCGGCTTTCCAGCACCAGCCGCGCGGCGTAAAGGCGCTGCATCTGCTTGGTGACGGCGGCCAGCACGGCGATGGGCGAGTTTTTGGCCGCGAACAGGTCGCGCAAAAGCCCGATGCTCTCGCGGTGCTTTCCCTCCATCATGCAGTCGGTCAGGTCGAACACCTGCGCCTCGAGCGTGCGGGAGGCCAGACGGTCGATGTCGTCGCGGCCGATCGCCTTTTTGGGCGTTCCCGCGGCGATTTTTTCGATTTCGGTGATGAGATTGGTCATCAGCGCGCCGCACAGAAAGACCAGATACTCACATTCGGCGCGGCCGATGGTCTTGCCGAGCGCCTCGAACCGCCGGCGAATCCACGGCGCCAGATCGGCCATGCCGGCCCGTTCAAACTCGACGATCTCCCCTTTTTTCTCCAGAAGCTTCCACAGCGACAGCCGTTTGTCCGGCTTGAACTCCTGCGCGTCGAAGTAAAAAATCAGGCAGACCGTGTCGGGCAGGTTGTCGAGCAGCGCCGTCAGCGTGTCCTTCATGGCCCCCGACGCGCGCATCAGCGGATAGTCGCGGACGATGACCACCTTTTTGTCGGCGCCGAAGGGCAGGCCCTCGACCGCCTCGGTCAGCGTCTCCGGCGTCACCTGCCGCTCGCTCAGCTCGACGATGTTGAAGTCGTCAAAGCCGCCGCCCGCCGCCCGCTTGACAACGGCGCTGCGGTAATATTCCTTCAAATAGCTTTCCTCGCCGTAAAAAAGATACAGCGGGGCCAGACGGCCGGCCGCCAGGTCGGCCTTCAGCTTCTGGACGCCCTTCGGCGTCTTTTTTTCCGCCATATATGCTCACCTACCAGTTCCATGTTGTCAATTGCATCGATTGCCGCCGCGAAAGGCTGTAAACGCCGACCCCGCTCCGCTTGTGTTCCCGGATGGGCCGAAAGGCGCTGTCGGCGCAGACCACCGCCCTGCACCCGCTGGTGCGCAAAAGCAGCTCCGTCGCCCCCGCGTCGGCCAGAAAGTCCTCGCCGAGCAGCACAATGTCGCCGGTCAGCCGGACGCTCGCGGGGTCGGTGAGGTAATCGACCGGCGCCGCCTGCGTCAGGTCAAGCAGCGTCAGATGAGGGAGCAGAATCCGCGCCGCGCACGGCTTCCCCCGCACAAACAGCAGCTCGACGCGCGCGGCGCCCCATTGCAGGCTTCCCTCCCCCGTGTAAACGGCGTCGGCCCACAGCGCGGCCCGGCTGTCTGCGGGCGCGATGCACCGCCCCGTATTCAGCAGCGATCGGGTCTGTTGCAGCCCGCCCCCTGCGTGGGCCGAGGCAGAGGTGACCAAAAGCTCGTCCAAGCTCCCCTTTCCCCAGCGCACAAGCTGCTGCTCCAGACGGCGCGCGTTGCGGCCCGCGGCGTCCAGCCCGCAGTTGACGGCGCAGGTTTCGCCCCGCGAGTCGATCAGCACGGCCGCGCCGCTGTCGGTGCCGATGAGGCTGACGCGGGTCAGCAGCAGGCGCTCGGCGCCCGACAGCAGCACGCATAGCGCCATCACCCCGCAGGCCGCCGGCAGCAGGCGGCGCGCCCCCTCTTTCTTTTGCCGCAGCGCCGTCAGCCAGACGAGCAGCGCCGCCAGCGCAAGCATCAGATAGGGGCTGTCGGCCGCCGCGGTCAGCGACGGGCTTCCGCCCAGCAGCCGGGCCATGCCCGTCACATACGAGGCCGCCGGTCTGAGCAGCCAGTGCGCGGCCCAGACGGCGCCCTGCGGCCAAACCGCCGCCAACAGCAGGGTCAGCAGCCCGAGCACCATGGTCAGCGTGACCGCCCACAGCACCAGCAGGCCGGACAGCACCGAGAGCAGCGAGACCCGCGAAAAAAAGATCAGGGTCACAGGCGTCGCGCACGCCGTCGCCGCCAGCGAAACGGCCGCGCAGCGGACAAGGGCGCTCGCCGCTTTTTTGCGCAGCCGGTTTCCCGTCCGGATGGAAACGGCACCGGTCAGCGCCGGCGCGAACAGCAAAATTCCCAGCGTCGCGCTGAAGGACAGCAGCAGCGACGGCGAGAGCAGCGAAAAGGGATTGTGCGCCGCGAGCACCAGCAGCGCGGCAAACAGCGAGGTCAGCGGGTCGCTTTCGCGCCGCATGAAAAATCCGGCCGTGGCCAGCAGCACCATGACGGCGGCCCGCACCACCGAAGGCGAAAAGCCGGTGATGCCGGCGTACAGCAAAACGAGGGGCAACGCCGCCGCGCTGCCCCAGCGCTTTCCCAGCAGCATACAGGCAAAGCCGGAAAGCACCGACAGGTGCATGCCCGACACCGCCGCGATATGCGACAGCCCGCTGACGCGGAGCGCCGCGCACAGCTCCCGGCTCATGCCGGTCCTGTCCCCGCACAGCAGCGCCTTTACAAGCCCGCCTTCGTCGCCGTCCAGCAGCTTGTCGACGGTTTTCCCGAGCGCGCCGGAGGCGCGGGCCAGCCCGGCCCGCCACGAGGGCGCCGCCGGGGTGTCAAGGACAAGCGGGCCTTCCTGCCGGGCTGCCCAGAAAAGCCCCTCGGGCAGGCGTTTTGCCTGCAGCACCGTCCCTGTAAAGGCAATCCGGCTGCCGGGCTCCAGCTCCGGCGACCCGTCGGACAAATAGAGAAAAACGCGGCCGCGCGCCGGTTTGCCGTTGAGCGAGAGCAGTCTGCCCTCGGCCGTTCCGTAAGTGGTATAGCCCACCGCCCGCGCGGTCAGCTCGACGCGCATTTCCGCCCCCTTGCCCTGCCATTTTTCCGCAGGGGACAGCGCCAGCAGCCAAAAGCCCGCAGCCCACAAAAGCCCGCAGCCCAGCCCTGCCAGCAGCAAAAGGGCGCGGCGCCTCAGCCACAGCCCGGCCGCCGCTCCGAGCAGCAGCGCCGTGCACGCCGGCCAGAAAAGCGGCGCCGGCCAGCCCCGGCTGTACGCCAGCGCAAAGACAAGGCAGCAAAGACAAAAAGCGGCAGAGAAGCAAAGCAGCCGCCGGGGCTGCTCTGTTTTGCTCCACCGCTTTTGCGCCGTCATGCTTTAGGCCATGACGCCCAGCGTATCCCCTGCCAGCACATGAAAATGCAGGTGATGCACCGTCTGTCCGGCCGGTTCGCCGCAGTTGGTCACCACGCGGAAGCCCTTTTCGACGCCAAGCTCGCGCGTCAGCCGGGAGATCACGGCAAAAATGTGGCCGACGATATCGCAGTTTTCGTCGTTGACGTCGGCGGCGCAGGTCAGGTTGTGCGCCTTGGGAATGACCAGAAAATGCACGGGCGCGGCCGGCGCGATGTCGTAAAAGGCGTAGACGCGCTCGTCCTCGTACAGCTTTTTCGAGGGGATTTCCCCCGCGACGATCTTACAGAAAATGCAGTCCATATTGCCACCTCATTTCAGCATATTTTCAACAAGGTTGTTGACCGATTCCAACGCTTCCTCCAGTTTAGAGACGTCCTTGCCGCCGGCCATGGCGCTGTCCGGCCGTCCGCCGCCGCCGCCGCCGCATTTTTTGGCCAGCTCGCGGACGATGTTTCCGGCGTGCGCGCCCTTTTTGACCGCCTCGGCGCCGCAGGCCGCCGCAAACTGCACCTTGCCCTCGGGCGTCACCATGGCCAAAACGGCCACCATGTTGGGGGCGCGGTCGCGGATGGAGTCGCTCAGGGTGCGCAGCGCCTCGGCGCTGGTCTCGTCGACCTTGACGGCCAGCACATTGACGCTTCCCGCCGCCTTGGCGAAGTTGAGCAGCTCGATGGCGCGGAACTTGGCCAGCGCGGCGCGCAGCTCGTCGTTTTTGTGGGCCAGCTCGCGCAGGTCGGCGATCATCTGCGCCGCTTTGCGCGCCAGATCGGCGGGCGTCGTCTTGAGCGCGTGGGCCGAGGTGTTAAGCGCGTTGTCCATTTCGTAAACCAGACTCAAAATCCCCTTGCCGCAGAAGGCTTCGATGCGGCGGACGCCGGCCGCGACCGAGGTCTCGGAGACAATTTTAAAGGCGCCTATTTTGGCGGTGTTGGCGACGTGGGTGCCGCCGCACAGCTCGACGGAGAAGTCGCCCATCGAAACGACGCGCACGGTGCTGCCGTATTTCTCGCCGAACAGGGCCATGGCCCCCAGCTTTTTGGCCTCGTCAATGGGCATTTCGCAAATGCTGACGGGCAGGTCGGCCAAAACGGCGTCATTGACGATGTTTTCGACGGCGAGCAGCTGGTCGGGCGTCACCGCGGCAAAGTGCGTAAAGTCAAAGCGCAGCCTGTCGGGGCCGACAAGCGACCCCGCCTGCTCGACGTGATCGCCCAGCACGGTGCGCAGCGCCTTTTGCAGCAGGTGGGTGGCCGAGTGGGCGCGCATGACGGCGGCGCGGCGAATGGCGTCCACCTCGAGCACGGCCTCTTCGCCCAGCCGAAGCTGGCCTTCGGTCACCCGCACCTTGTGCATGAACTTCCCGTCGGGCGTCTTGTGGGTTTCCAAAACCTCGGCCTTGCCGCTCTGCGTGTGCAGACAGCCGGTGTCGCCGGCCTGCCCGCCGCTTTCGGCGTAAAAGGGCGTGGCCGTCAGAAAGAGCGTGACCTCGTCGCCCGCCGGCGCAACGGAAACCATTTCTCCGGCGCCGACAATGGCTGCGATGACGCCCTTGCCCTCGGTCGCGCCGTAGCCGGTGAAGGTGGTGACGGGCACCTCGCCGAGCGAGACCTCTTCCCCTTCCCAGCCGAGCTCCGCGGTGTTTCCGCGCGCTTTTTTGGCGCGGACGCGCTGCTCGCCCATCAGCTCGTCAAAGGCGGCGCGGTCGACGCTCAGCCCCTGCTCCGCCAGAATCTCAACCGTCAGGTCGATGGGGAAGCCGTCGGTGTCGTACAGCCGGAAGGCGTCCTCGCCCGAAAGCTCGGTCCGGCCGGCGACGTGCAGCGCGCTCACCATGTCGTCGAGCTTGACAAGGCCGCTTTCGATGGTGTCGTTAAAGCGCTCTTCCTCGGTACGGATCACCGTTTTGATAAAGGTCTCCTTTTCGCGCAGCTCGGGGTAGGCGCCCTCGTTTTCCTGAATGACCGTCTCGCAGATTTCGTGCAGGAAGGGGCGATCCAGCCCCAGCAGGCGGCCGTGACGGGCGGCGCGGCGCAGCAGGCGGCGCAGCACATAGCCGCGGCCCGCGTTGGAGGGCATGACGCCGTCGCACACCATCATGGTGACCGAACGGGCGTGGTCGGTGATGATGCGGATGGAAACGTCGTTTTTCGCATCGGCGCCATAGGCGACGCCGGTCAGCGCCGACACATGGTCGCGAATCTTTTTGATGGTGTCAATGTCAAAAATCGACTGGGTGTTCTGCATAATGCAGGCCAGACGCTCAAGACCGAGGCCGGTGTCGATGTTCTTTTTTTCCAGCGGCGTGTAGTGTCCCTTGCCGTCCGAGCTGAACTGGGTAAAGACCAGGTTCCAAAACTCCACATAGCGGTCACATTCGCAGCCGGGGGCGCAGTCGGGGCTGCCGCAGCCGTATTCCTCGCCGCGGTCAAAGTAAATCTCGGAGCACGGGCCGCAGGGGCCGGACCCGATTTCCCAAAAATTGTCCTTGCGGCCCAGACGCACGACGTGCGACGGGTCGACGCCGATTTCGCGCGTCCAGATGTCATAGGCCTCGCCGTCCTCGACAAAGACCGAGGGATACAGCCGCTCCGCCGGCATTTTCAGCACGCCGGTGATAAACTCCCACGCCCAGCGGCAGGCGTCCAGCTTGAAGTAATCGCCGAAGGAAAAGTTGCCCATCATTTCAAAATAGGTCCCGTGGCGATCGTCCTTGCCGACGCTCTCAATGTCCGGGGTGCGGATGCACTTCTGGCACGAGGTGGCGCGCGGCGCGGGCGGGGTCTGCTCGCCGGTAAAGAAGGGCTTGAGCGGCGCCATGCCGGCGTTGATGAGCAGCAGCGAATTGTCGTTCTGCGGAATGAGCGGGTAGCTTTTCAGGCGGTAGTGCCCTTTGCTTTCAAAAAAGCTGAGGAACTGCTCACGCAGCTCGTTGAGTCCAAGTTTTTCCATCTATCCATCCGTCCTTCAATTGATTTTCTTTCGCAATATTGAAAAAGGAGGCGCGCACACGGGCAGCTCCGTTTCAAACAGCATCATGGGGTGGGGCGCCGCGGCGATGGGCCGGCCGTTTTCGTCCCACAGCGGGCCGAGGGTAAAGGGCAGCGCGTCCCGCCCCGGCATCAGCAGCTCGAGCGCTTCGCCCGGCGCGCATTTGTTCTTCTGCCGCAGACGCGCGCGGCCGTTTGGCGCGCAGTCGAGCACGGCGGCGCAGACGTCCCACTCGCGGGTGTAGCCGTCCCTGTACTGCTGGCCGGCCGGGCCGAAGTAAAAGCCGGTCGAGTATTCGCGGTGGCTGACCTTGAAAAGCTCGCGCACGGCGCCGGGCGGCGGCGGACTGCCGCGCAGGGCGGCGTCCAGCGCTCTGCGGTAGGCGTTGGTCACAACGGCCGCGTAGTAAAAGGTCTTGGCCCGCCCCTCGAGCTTGAGGCTGCCGACGCCGGCCTCGGCCAGCTCGCGCAGGTGCTCAATCATGCACAGGTCCTCGGAGCTTAAAAGGGTGGTTCCCTCTTCCCCCTCGATGACGGGGAAATACTGGCCCGGGCGCTTTTCCTCTACCAGCCGGTAATTCCAGCGGCAGGGCTGCGCGCAGGCGCCGCGGTTGGCGTCGCGCCCGGCGAGATAGTTGGACAGCACGCACCGGCCGGAATAGGCCATGCACATCGAGCCGTGGGCGAACACCTCAAGCTCCAGCTCCGGCGGGGTGCACTGCCGGATGTGGGCGATTTCCCGCAGCGACAGCTCGCGCGCCAGCACGATGCGGTCGGCTCCCAGGCGGTGCCACGCGCAGGCGGCCGCCTCGTTGATGACGTTGGCCTGCGTGCTGACGTGAATACGCAGCCCCGGCGCCGTTTTCCGCACCAGCTCCAAAACACCGAGGTCGGCGACAATGACGGCGTCGGCCCCGGCGCGGGCGATGGCCCCGATGTGCCGCGGCAGATCGGGCAGGTCCCCGGGGCGCGGCATGACGTTGACGGTGACAAAGACCCGAACGCCCCGCTCATGGCAGTAATCGACGGCCTGCGCAAGCTCCTCGTCGTCAAAATTGCCCGCCGCCGCCCGCATTCCGAAGCGCCTGCCGGACAGGTAGACGGCGTCGGCGCCGTAGGCAACGGCAAATTGCAGCTTTTCCCTGTCGCCGGCCGGAGCCAGCAGCTCTACCGCAGCCGGCTTCCTCATTTGGCCAGCTTGCGCATCTCGGCGACGGCGGCGTTGTGCTCGTCCAGCGTGCGGCTGAATACGTGCGCGCCCGTTTCGGGGTTTGCGACATAATAATAGTAATTGTGCTCCTCCGGCTGTATGGCGGCCAGCAGCGCGCCGATGCCGGGGTTGCAGATGGCGGTGGGCGGAAGCCCCTTGTGCAGGCGGGTGTTGTAGGGCGAGTCGGTTTTCAGGTCCTCGGGCGTCAGCGTTTCCTTATGGCCGATGACATACAGCAGCGTGGCGTCGATATCGAGGTAGGGGTACTTGTCGCTGTGGTCCAGACGGTTGTGAATGACGCCCGAAATGCGGGTCTGCTCGTCGGCTATCTTACATTCGCGCTCGATGAGCGAGGCGATGTTGACCACCTCGGCGATGGTCATGCCCTTTTCCTCGGTCAGCCGGCGCATTTCCTCCGTGTACTTCTGGACAAAGTTGTTGAGCATTTTGTTGAGCACGTTGACCGGCCGGTCGTTCACGTAAAACTCGTAGGTGTCGGGGAAGAGATAGCCCTCCAGCCGGTTTTCCACCATGGGCACGTCCTTGAGCATGTCGTGCGCAAAGGCGTGGGTGTTGGCCGTCTCAATCAGGTCCTCGCTGCCGCAGACGCGGGCCTTTTCCATCAGCTCGGCGATCTGCGCGATGGAATATCCCTCGGGCACGGTGACGGTCACCGTCTCCTGATAGGTCGACGCGCGCCGCAGCGTGTTGATCATCTGCCCGTAGTCCATCGTCGAGCTGAGCTGGAAGGTTCCCTTTGAAAAGGAATCGATGTTTTTGAGCTTGGCAAAGAGCACAAACACGGGCTTGTACTCGATCAGGCCGTTTTCCTTGAGCATCCTGCCCATTTCCCCCGGCGAGAGATCGCTGTCGAACTCCAGCATGACGGTCTGCTCGTCCTTGACAAGGGCGAACATGTCGTTGGCTATCAGGATGACGGCGGTGGACAAAATGAGCGAGACGCCGAGCACCAGAAGGATATAGCTGAAGGTTCCCCCCAGCACGCCGCCGAGCGAGCGTTTTTTCTTCTTTCTCGGCGCCGGTCCGGACGACGGGTGGCTCTGCCCGGGCGAGCCTGCGGTGTGTTTGACTGGTTTCATAATCGACCTCCGTTACAGGTAAAAGGACTTGAGAAAAAAGAGCAGGACGAGCAGCAGAAAGCCGGGCGATATAAAGGAAAACACCAGCTTTTCCAGCCCGCCCCGTTTAAAGCGGGGGATTTTTCCCCGCTCAATCAGCTTTTCAAGGCTGCGCATGGCCAGATAAAGAAAGACGCAGAAGCAGACGATGTTGGCCAGAATGAAGTAATTCCACAGGCTGAAGGTTTCGTACACCCCGGCAAAGTAGGCAAAGGCCCACGCATACAGGTTGCTCACCAGATGCCCGAACACGGCGGGCCACACGGACCCGAGCGCGCAGCACAGGTACCCGAAGATCAGCCCGGCCAGCAGCGGGCCGAGGAAGTTGGCGGTGCTGCCGTGCACCATGGCAAAGCTGAAAGCCGAAAGCAAAACCGCCGTACAGGTGCCGGCGCCGTCCATGCAGCCCAGCAGCGCCGAGCGGAAGAAAAGCTCCTCGGCCACGGCCGGCAGCACGGCCGTCACCAAAAGCGCCAGCCACAATCTGTCCGCTCCGAGGTAGCTCTGCAAGGCCGTCGTCCCCTGCTGCACGCCGATTTCGCGCCCCATGACGGCGCTGACCAGACAGTTGAGCAGAAAGGCCCCGATGGGCGTTGCCAGCGAAATAAACAGCACAAAGGCGCGCGAATGCGGCACGGCGCGGCCCAGGCGCAGCGGCGTTTTTTCCTCGCCGCCCAGACGGCGCAGAAGGACCAGCAGGGCAAAGGGCAGCAAAAAGGCGGCGGCCTCGGCCAGCCCCGCGGCCGGCAGGCCGTTTTTCAGCCTGCCGCTTTCCGTCAGGTATTCAAACCCCATCAAAAGAGCCATGCACAACGGGGGCATGAAGCCCGCTATCAGGGAGATGCGTTCTCTTTTCAAAATACTTTCTTCCCTCTCCGGTTAGTTGAATAAAACATTGAGGTACCCCGGCCCCGGCATGTCGGCCAGCAGCCGCTCGCCGAGAGCGGTCAGCGGCCGCGCGCAGCCGTTGGGCTCGCCGCCGCGCTGTGCGGGCGCAAACCACCGGGCCGTACCGGAAGGGTGCCGCCCGGCCAGCGCCGCCATCAAAAGGCCGGCCTCCGGCCCCAGCGCCTCGGTGGCGTTCAGGCTGTCCTGCCCGCCCTCCAGCAAAGCGAAGGCCGTGACGCCGCGCCCCATCCGCTCCAAAACGCGGGCGTTTTCGCCGTACTGCTCGGCAATCAGACGCCAGTCCTCCGTGCCGCGCACGCCGTACAGGCTGCTCTGCGCCGCACGGTACAGCCCCTGCACGGCGCCGGTATCGCGCGGCTCCATCGGCCGGATGACACAGTCTGCGGGCAGGGTGCCCTTCTGCGCCGTGCACAGGCTGCGCGCAAAGACCGGGCGGTAGCCGAAGCGCGCGTAGTAGCCGATGAGCGACGGCTCCTGCGTAATGAGCACCGAAAGCTGGTCACCGCGCGCGGCCGAAAGCGCAAAGCTGCGCTCCAGCAGCGCCGCCATCAGTCCCCGGCCGCGCAGCTGCGGCAGCGTTCCGGCCGCGTAAATATAGGTACACGGCACCTGCCGTTCGCCCAGCGCCAGCCGGACGGGCAGCAGCTGCACCGCCGCCGCAAGGCCGTCCTGCTC
>CAKUPI010000015.1 GCA_934675045.1 uncultured Eubacteriales bacterium | reverse complement strand
GCGGCAGCCCCTTGAGCAGCGCTTCCGTCACCGTCAGGCCGCCCGGCTTGGACACCAGCACGTCGGCCGCGTCCATCATGACGTGGACGTTGTCCACAAACCCATAGACGTGGATGCTGGCAAAAGGCATGCTGTCGCGCATGCGCTCAAACTCGGCCTGCTGCCGCTGGTTGTTGCCGCAGATGACGGCCAGCTCGACCTTTTGCCGCACCGACAGGATTTTGCTGGCCTCGTCGTCCACCAGACCGTAGCCCAGCCCTCCGCCCATCAGCAAAACCACCTTGCTGTCCTCGTCAAAGCCGAGCTGCCGCCGCGCCTCCTGCCTGCTCATGGCACGGTAAAACTTGGGGTGAACCGGAATACCGAAGGGGTGAATGATTTCGCGCCGGATGCCTTTTTTGACGGCGCGGTACAAAAGCGCCTCGCCGGCGATGACAAAGTGATCCATCGTTTGCAGCGTTTCCCAGTACGGGTGAATGGTGTAATCGGTGCAAATGCCGAGCAGCTCGGCCCGACAGCGCCCCTTTTTCTTCAGTTCGTGCACCAGCTGCGCCGCAAAGACGTGGGTGCAGATGACAAAGTCCGGGTCGATTTCGCGCATCAGCTTTTCAAACTTATAGGTGCACAGCGCGTTGATAAAGCCCACCATGTTGAAGCGCTCGTCGATAGACCCGGAATCGAGATACTGGTAAATCAGCCGGTAGACCTCGGGCGTGTACTTGGCGTACAGCACCGTGCTTTTGTCGATGGTCTCTGAAATGAGCTTGTTGACATACTGGTAAACGTCAATGCACTCGGCGGAAATTCCCTGATCCACCAGCCTCTGTTCAATGGATTTTGCTGTCGCGGTATGGCCGTACCCTGCCGAAACGGTCAGAATGAGAACCCGCATGACTTCCCCCCTGTTCCGATAAAATACGCAAAAGCTGTCATTATGCTATTTATATTTTACCACTTTTGCGATATAATAGCAATTGCAACCTGTATGGGGTTCGCCCGCGCCGATTGGCACGGCTGACTTTACAATGGACAAATGGGGTGCTTTTTTTATGACTTTAACCGAGCTTGAAGAGCTGATAGCTGCAAAAAGGCCCATTCATTTAAGCGGCATCGGCGGCGTTTCCATGCGCGCGCTTGCCGAGCTTTTGCTGGATATGGGAGCCTGCGTACAAGGCTCTGACCGCGAGCGCTCTCCCTTTACCGACCGGCTGGAGCAGCTGGGCGCGCGCATTTACATCGGGCAGCGCGAAGAAAACGTCGCGCAGGCTGCCGCCGTCATCCGCACGGCCGCCGTTTTGGACCAAAACCCCGAAATTGTCGCAGCGCGCCGCCTCGGCCTTCCCGTTCTCGAACGCGGCCAGGCCTGGGGGCTGCTGATGGGCCGCTACGACCACGCCGTCTGCGTCGCCGGCACGCACGGCAAAACCTCGACGACCTCGATGGTGGCCACCTTTGCGCAATACGCCGCCTTAAACCCCACCGTTATGGTGGGCGGCGAGCTTTCCAGCATCGGCGGCGGCACGCTGCGCATCGGCGGCCGCGATCTGTTCGTCGCCGAGGCATGCGAGTACAAAAACAGCTATCACAGCTTCCGCCCGACCGTAGCCGTCATTTTGAACATCGACCGCGATCATCTGGACTTTTTCAAGGACACCGACGACATCATCGCCTCCTTCCGGCATTTTGCCTCGCTGGTGCCGGAGGACGGGCTCATCATCGCCAACCGCGACGACGCCAACACCATGCGGGCCGTCGAGGGGCTTGACCGGCGCGTGCTCACCTTCGGCCTTCAGCCCGGCGCCGACATCTCTGCGCAGAACATCACCTGCAGCCGGGGCTTTTACAGCTTTGACGTCCACTGCTTCGGCGCGCCGTGGTGCCGTCTCACCCTCTCGGTGCCGGGCAGGCACAACCTGTTAAACGCGCTGGCCGCGGCCGCCTGCGCCGTGTTCCTGAAGGTTCCGCCGCAGGACTTTGCCGCCGGAATGGCCGCTTACCGCGGCGTCGGCCGCCGTTTTGAAGCAAAGGGCAGCTATCGCGGCGCCCTGCTTTTCGACGACTATGCCCACCACCCGAGCGAAATCGAGACCACGCTCCAAACGGCCCGCGCCATGGAGCCCGGCCGGGTGATCTGCGTCTTTCAGCCGCACACCTATTCGCGCACCATTTCGCTGCGCGAGGACTTCGCCCGCGCCCTTTCGCACGCCGACCTGTGCGTTGTCACCGACATCTATGCCAGCCGCGAGGTCAACACCACCGGCATCAACGGCCATTATCTGGCCGATCTCATCCCCGGCGCGGTCTGCGTTTCCGGCCTCGACGAGGCGCGCCGCTTTGTCGCCGAACATGCGCGCGAGGGGGACATCATCTTCAGCATGGGCGCGGGGGACGTCTGGCGCATCTGGGACGGCTTCCCCGCCGAAAAATAAGACGGCCGTGCTTTTCGGCGTCTGAAGCGCAGCCTTTGAACCCGGCTTTCAGCGCCGGCGCTTATAGCAAAGGACCGGACGGCAGGCTTTCTGCGTCCGGTCCTTTTTCTCTGCCCTGCGGCGGGATGTACTTGTGCTTTTACAGCTTGACTATGTCCCTGACATGCTCGTAATCGTTTTCAAACACGACCTGAAACCGCCCGTCGTCGTGGCAGTCCACGCGGGTGATGGAGGTATTGCGCACCCACGGCATGTCGTTGAGGCCCTCAATGCCTCTGCCGTGGAAAAAGCACAGCGCGTTGCGAATGGCGCAGCCGTGCGAAACGACGGCAACGGTCTGTCCGCGGTGCTCCGCCAGAATGCGGCGATAGGCCCCCACGACGCGCTCGTAGACCTGCTGCATGCTTTCCCCGCCGGGGGACTGGAAAAGCCACGGCTGCTCGCGCCACAGCTGCATTTCCGCCGGGTACTGCTCGTAAAGCTCGTCCCAGGATTTTTCCTCCCAGTCGCCGCAGCCCATTTCGGCCAGATCGGCGTCAATGCGCAGGGGCAGCCCGATGTAGCGGTTGGCCGCCGACGCCGTTTCGCGCGCGCGGACCAGCGGGCTGGAAATGAGCACCTCAAACGGCAGATCGCGGCAGCGTTCCCCCAGCCGCTCAATCTGGGCGTAGCCGCGCTCGCTCAGCCCGCAGTCGGTGCTTCCCTGAAAGCGCCCCGCATCGTTGCCCGTCGTCTCTCCGTGACGGATGATGTAGAGTTTGGTCATCTTTCTCTCCTTCTTCTCATCTGTGCATATCGTGAAACACGCCGAAGGCGCAGAGCCTTCGGCGTGCCGTCTGCTTACATCATCTGACGCTTGCGGGTCAGGTTCATGGTACCGTCCTGCATGATGTCAATGTTGTCGAGCGCCTTGCCCGTGCCGTACGCCACGCAGGAAATGGCGTCGTCCGCGACGCGGGTCGCAATGCCCGTTTTGGATTCAATCAGCTTGTCAAAGCCGTAAATCAGGCTTCCGCCGCCCGTCATGACAATGCCGTTGGTGGCGATGTCGCCGACCAGCTCGGGGGCGGTGCGCTCGAGCACCGAGTGAACGGCCTCGACGATTTTGGCCGTCACTTCCTCAAAGGCTTCGATCATCTCCGACGAGCCGACGGTAAAAGTCCGGGGCAGGCCGGTCATCAGGCAGCGGCCCTTGACCTCCATGGTCTTTTCCTCGGGGCGGGGATAAACGCAGCCGATGGTCATTTTCATTTCTTCCGCCGTGCGCTCACCGATGAGCACATTGTGCTTGCGGCGGATGTATTTGACAATGGCCTCGTCGAACTTGTCGCCGGCCACCTTGATGGAGGTCGATTCGACAATGCCCCCCAGCGAAATGACGGCGATGTCGCTCGTGCCGCCGCCGATGTCGACAATCATATTGCCGTTGGCCTTGGAAATGTCGATGCCGGCGCCGATGGCGGCCGCCACCGGCTCCTCGATGAGAAAGACGCGGCGTGCGCCGGCCTGCGTGCCGGCGTCGATGACGGCGCGCTCCTCGACCTCGGTGATCACGCTGGGAATGCAGATGATGATGTTGGGCTTAAAGAGCCGGAAGCCCAGCACCTTTTTGATGAACTCCTTGATCATCTTCTCCGTCATTTCATAGTCGGAAATCACGCCCTCGCGCAGGGGGCGCACCGCGACGATGTTGCCCGGCGTTCTGCCCAGCATGCTCTGCGCGTCGGCCCCCACCGCCAGAATCTTTCCCGTTGTTTTGTCAACGGCGACGACCGAAGGCTCGCACAGCGCGATTCCCTTTCCCTTTACAAAAACGAGTATGGACGCTGTGCCCAAATCAATGCCGATATCTCCAGACGACATATTCTTACACCTCACACTTTTCTGATTTTACTGCGCGCCAATCCTTTATTCTTTGACATAAGCCCGATGCCGGCCAAAACAGGCAAAAAATCTTTATTTAGTCCGCAATAAGTTTATTATAGCCAATTCCGCGGCACTTTTCAACAACATTTTGCCGCCAATTCCGTTTTTTCCGCCCGATATGGGATTTTTTGCTTCCGCCCGCCCGGCGGCGGCGCCCTCTCCCGCCCGTTTTGCGGGGAAAACGGCCGTAAACGCCCCGCTTCACGCCCGGATGCGGGCAGAAAGAAAGCCGCCGGCCCGCGCCGTCGGCTTTCGGTTTTTCAGCGGTACCGGGCGCTCTCGGCCCGCCGTTCTTTTGCGGCGGCGCCCCCCTGTGTGCCCGGGTGCTTTTTCGGTCGTCACGACCACATGTCGTCAATGGCCTTGATGCCCAGAATGAACATTTTGACCGCGTTGAGCAAAACGCCGATGTTGTGCGCCTCGTCCGCGCCGTGGCAATAGCCGTGCCCCTGCGGGAAGGGCTTTTTCTCGTCGCGGAAGCCCCCGCCGAAGCCGCAGCCGTTTCGGAACAGGCGGGTGTAGGTGCACCCGCCCAGCAGCACGCCGGGCTTTTGGTCCAGGTTCATTTCGCGGTTGTAAATCCCGGTCAGCATGGCCACAATTTCCTGATCCGGCGCCTGGTAGTACCCCGGTCCCAGCTTTTCGACGGCCACCGAAATCCGGTGCTCTTCGCCGTAGCGCCGGATCTTATCGGCCACGCCCTGCAAATCGACAAGGGCGGGCAGCCTTACATCAAAGGTGAGGACGATGTTTTCGCCCTCGGTCTCCGCCTTGCAGACGCGGAAGACGGACTTTCCGAACAGCTCATGCTCGCACGCGATGCCCATCTGCTCGCCGTGCCTGTCGGCCAGCAGCGCCTTGATGCACGCCTCTTCCTCCGCGTTTTGGAAAATGGGAACGGCTGATGAGAGGATGGTGTGGGCCACTGGGTTTTCAATGCCCGGCTTCTCCCCCTCGCCGCCGGTGACCGGCCGCGTTTTGCCGATCGTCACATTGACGTTGTCGATCGTCGATTCGCAGTATGCGTGAATCAGGCTCTGCCCGTCGCTTCTGGAGCGGACAAACTCGACGTTTTTCGCCTTGGCCGCCGTGACGGTAAAGGTGACCTTGCTCTTTTCACCGTTGTCGGTGGGGAAGTCGCCGTCGGCCGAGATGCCCCAGTCGGGCTGGCCGGCGGTTTCCAGATAGTATTGCATGTCGTCCATGCCGAACTCTTCGTTGCTGCCGAATACCAGCCGTACGTCGTTTTTCAGGGGGATGCCGTATTCCTTGAAAAAGGCCAGCGCGTACAGCGTGGCAACGAGCGGCCCCTTGTCATCAACCGTGCCGCGGCCCAGTATGTAGTCCCCGCGCACCGTACCGGCAAAGGGGTCGTAAAGGTTTCCCTCCGACGCGGGCACCACGTCGGCGTGGGTCGCTATCAGCAGGCGCTTCCCCGACTGCCGCTCGCTGCACATCGCCTCCAGACAGCGGTAGTCGTAGTTTTTGGTGACCAGACCCTTTTCCCTGCACAGCGCATCGCAAAAATCCAGCGCCCGCGCGCACTCTTTTCCGTACGGCTTTCCCGAGTCGTCGCTGACCTTGACGCTCGGAATGCGCACCAGCTCACAGGTGCGGGAAACGATCTCATACCGGTATTTGTCAATGTACGCTTGAATCTGCTCCGCCAGCTTCGTGTTCATGCTTTTCGCCTTTTGTCTGCTCCCCGGGCTTTATCGCTGTGCTTTCCCGGCTGCATCGGCCCCTTCCCTTTGCGGCCGTTTGCCTCGCATTTTAAGACTTACAATTTTTACTTGCAAAAAATCCACAAGCAGAGTATAGCAAACCGCTTCCGCATCTGTCAATCCATCTTGCGATCTTTTTCGTTTATTTGTCGATTTTCGCTAAAATGCACGGTTTTTATCCGGCGTTTAAAGCAAGCCGCACTTTCTTGCTCTAAATAAATACGGACGCAAAATTGACTTTAAAAAAAGCGGCCGCGCTGCAATTTGCGCGGCCGCTCTGGGCCTGTCCGTGATTTGATTGTGCCTACCGCACTTTGGGGGCGACGGCCAGCACCGCCGCGCACACCCGTGCCGCTTCCGCCTCGCGCAGCACGCGGGCACATTCCGAAAGGGTGGCGCCGGTTGTCAGAATGTCGTCGACCAGCAAAATGCGCGCTCCGGCGACCGGGGCGCCCGGCGCCGTGCGGAAGGCGTCAAAGACGTTGGCGCGGCGCTCGGCCGCGCTCAGGCCGTACATGGCCTTGGTGCGCCGGGTGCGGCGCAAAGCCGGCGCCGTCGGCACGCCGAGACGGGCGGCCACCTGCTCGGCGATCAGGCGGGCGTGATCGTACCCGCGCACGCGCAGGTTGTGCGCGCCGGTCGGAACCCACACCACCAGATCAAACGGCTCGTCCAGCTGCGCCGTTATCTGATGCGCAAGCAGGCGCCCGAAAACGGCGGCCGCCGACTGTCGGCCCCTGAACTTGAAGCGATGCACCGCCGTCCGCACCTTCTCTTCGTAGCGCAGCGCGCCGACGCAGCGATCGACAAACAGCGGGGGCTTGACCTGCCCGGGCGGCAGAAAGCGCAGCTCTGCCATGCAGCGCGCGCAGACCTCCAGCTCGCCCCGGCGCAGAAGCTCGCCGCAAAAGGGACAGCGGGGCGGAAACAGCAGCCGCAGAAGCTTATTCTTCATCGGCGCACCGTTCGCGAATCCGCCGCCGCAGCGCGCTGTAACGGCGTGTTTTTTTGTCCGACGCCACCATTTTTTCCACCGTTCCCTCGCTGCCGACCAGCACGAGAAGCTGCCGCGCGCGGGTGACCGCCGTATAAAACAGGCTGCGGTTGAGCAGCCGCTCCGGCGCGCGGAAAACGGGGAGAATGACGGCCGGGTATTCGCTGCCCTGCGACTTGTGCGCCGTCACGGCGTAGGCGTGCTCGAGCTGGGAAAGCTCGTCGAAGCTGTAATCAGCGTCGCGGTCCTCGAACCGGACGGTCAGCACGCGCGCGGCGGGGTCGACCATGACAATCTGCCCGGCGTCGCCGTTGTAGACGCCGCTGCCCACCTCGGGCGGGTCAAAGCGCCGCCACAGCAGGTCGTAATTGTTGCGCACCTGCATGACGCGATCGCCCAGCCTGAAGGCGACGGGGCCAAAGTGCGCCTCGGGCTTTTGCGGGGCGGGCGGATTGAGGGCCTGCTGAAGCACGCGATTGAGGTTTTCCGTGCCGCAGGCCATTTGCCGGGAGGGGCAGATGACCTGAATATCGCCCGGCTCGATGCCGAAGTAGCCCGGAATGCGCTCGGTGATCAGCGAGGAAATGGTGCGGACCGCGGCGTCGTCCGAGCGCACGGTGGTGAAGTAAAAGTCGCCGCTGTTTTTGCGCAGGTCGGGCATTTGCCCGCTGTTGATGCGGTGGGCGCTGACGACAATGTCGCTGTCCTGCGCCTGACGGAAGATTTCGGTCAGGCGCACGGCGGGCACGCAGTCGCTGGCCAGCAGGTCGGCGAAAAAGCTGCCCGGTCCCACCGGCGGAAGCTGGTCGGCGTCGCCCACCAGCACGAGCCGGGTGTGCGGCTTCATGGCGCGCAGCAGCGAGGCGGCCAGCATGAGGTCGAGCATGGAGCTTTCGTCGACAATGACGACGTCGGTGTCAAGGGGGTTTTGCCCGTTACGCTTGAAGCGCAGCAGCCCGCTGTCCATGTCAAAGCCGGCCTCCAGCAGGCGGTGCAGCGTCTTGCTCTCGCGCCCGGTCAGCTCGCTCATCCGCTTGGCGGCCCGCCCGGTCGGCGCGCACAGGCTGGCGCGCAGCCCCGCACCCTCGATAAGGTCGATCAGCGTCAGCAGCGCCGTCGTCTTGCCGGTGCCCGGCCCGCCAGTGATGAGCGAGATCCCGCTTTCAAAGCACAGGCACATGGCCTTCTTCTGCCCCTGCGCGTACCGGATTTTCTTTTCTTTTTCCTGCCGGCGGATGCGCCGCTCCAAATCGTGCGGCGGCGCAAGGTTCATGCCGCGCAGGCGCTTGACCTCGTCGGCCAGAAAACATTCACAGTCGTAGACCGGGCTGAGATAGCAGGCCGCCCTGTCGCCCACCGGCTCGCAGACAATGTCGCCGCGGCCGCACAGCGCCTCCAGCCGCTCGGCGATGGGCTGCGAAAGGCCCTCGCCGCAAAGCTGCGCCGTGATGGGCAGCAGCTTGTCCTCGGGGATAAAGGCGTGGCCGTTCTGCATGTTGAAGCGCAGCTCGTACAGCAGCGCGGCGTCGAGGCGGATGGGGCTCTGCTCACCGATTCCCAAATCGGCGGCCAGCTCGTCGGCCCTGCCGAAGGGCAGGCCGAACTGCTCGGCGCACAGAATGTACGGATTTTTTTCCAGCATGGGCACGGCCCGTTCGCCCCACAGCTTCAAAAGCCCGGCGGCGAAATAAACGGGCAGGTCGTGCTGCGCCAAAAACTCGACCAGCGAGCGCATGGCGCTCACCTTTAAAAAGGACTGGCCGATTTCGCGTGCGCGCGAGGCCGTAATGCCCTTGATCTGCTGCAAAAGCTCCGGCTGTTCGGTCAGCACCTCGAAGGTGTCGGCTCCGAAGCGATCGACGATGGCGCGCGCCGTTTTGGGGCCGACCCCCTTGATAACGCGCGAGGCGAGGTATTCGTAAATCCCCGTCGCCCCCCGCGGCATCTGCCGCTCGTAGCCGTGCACCGAAAACTGGCTGCCGTGCTGGGGGTGGCTGACCATCTCCCCGAGCGCCGCAATCCGTTCTCCCGCCCCCAAAAAAGGCATGATGCCCACGATGGTCAGCTGGCTGCCATCGTCGAGCATCACACGGGCCACGGCATAGCCGCTCTCGTCGTTTTTGTAGATGAGCGACAGCACCGTTCCTTCAATTTTGATGGGTTGGTTTGACATGACGGGTCTCCTGTGTTCCGGCGTCCATGCAGACGAGCAGGCCGGGAAAATACCGGCAGCGGATTTCGTCGCAGGCGTTTTGTATGTACTTCATCCCGGCCGCGTCGGGCGGCGGCGCCACCGACAAAACGGCCGGAATGTCGCCCGCTTTGCCCGGCCGTCTGAGCAGCCAAAGCCACCCCTCGCGCAGAATAACGGCGAGGCCGATAGCCGCCAGCGTATAAAGAATGGTTTCCGCCTGAAAACTGTACACCATGCTGATCCCTCCTGTTCAAATATATGCCCGGAGAGGGAAAAGGGTGTTTTCAGCCCAAAAGGCCGTAGGCCAGCGTTGTCATGATGGCTCCCGCGGCCAAAACGCCGAGAAAAATGCTGACAAGGGCCTGCCGAAGCCCCATACCCAGCACGGCGGCCACCATCGACCCGGTCCACGCGCCCGTGCCGGGCAGCGGCACCATGACAAGAATAAAAAGCCCGAGCGCCCGGTATTTTTTGACGGCAGCGGCCTTTTTCCCCATGCGCCGCTCCAGCCGCTGCACCGGTTTTTTCAAAACGCCGCGGCGCAGAAGGGCGAACACCCTGCGGCCGAACAGAATGAGAAAGGGCACGGGCAGCATGTTGCCGAAAACGCACAGGGCGTAGGCTTCGGGCCACGGCACGTCCAAAAGCGCGGCGGCCGGTATGCCGGCGCGCAGCTCGACGACGGGCAGCATGGAGATCAAAAGCAGGTAAAGCGCCCGTCCCCAGGCCGTGGCTTGCAGAAAAGAAAGCAAAGCGCGGCTCCTTCCTTGGTAAAATTACAGGAGGAAAGCCCTTCCCCCTGTAAACGCGCCGGCAGCGCTCCGGCGGCCGCTATGCATCCGGGCTTCCGGGCGGCTGAGCTTCCGGGCGTCCAGGCGGCCGCGTTACGCGCGGTGCCACTTGACGCCCTGCGGCGTGTCCTCCAGCACAATGCCGCGCGCCTTGAGCGCGTCGCGGATGCGGTCGGCCTCCTGAAAGTTTTTGCTCTTGCGGGCGGCCTGACGCTGCGCGATCAGCTCTTCGATTTCGGCGTCCTCCTGCGCGTTGTCCTGCTTCGGCTTTTCAATGCCCAGCACGCCGCACAGCTCCTGCAAAACGGCCAGCGCCGCCGCGGCGTAAGCGCGCGTGACCTCCGGCCGGGCGGCCATGGTGTTTGCCGCGCGGACCAGCTCAAAAATGACCGAAATGGCGTCGGCGGTGTTGAGGTCGTCGTCCATCGCTTCGCAGAAGCGGGCGCGCCAGCCGTCAAAGCCCTTGACGGCCTCCTGCTCGGCGGCCGTCATGGCGCCCCCGGCGGCGTTTTCCTGCAAAAAGCGCAGGTTGTCCAGCGCCGAATAAATGCGGGTCAGCGCGGCGCGCGCCTGTTCGAGCGATTCGCGCGAGTAGTTGAGCGGGCTGCGGTAGTGGGCCGACAGCATGAAGAAGCGTATGGCATCGTAGCCGTAGGTGCCCGCCGCGTCGCGCACGGTAAAGAAGTTGCCCAGCGACTTGGACATCTTCTGATTGTCAATGTTGAGAAAGGCGTTGTGCATCCAGTAGTGGGCAAAGGGCTTTCCGTTGGCCGCCTCGCTCTGGGCGATTTCGTTTTCGTGGTGGGGGAAGCACAGGTCAATGCCGCCCGAGTGAATGTCGATGGTCTCGCCCAGATAACGGCGGGCCATGGCCGAGCACTCGATGTGCCAGCCGGGGCGTCCCTTGCCCCACGGCGAATCCCAGCTCGGCTCGCCCGGCTTGGCCGCCTTCCACAGGGCAAAGTCCATCGGGTCCTCCTTGTGCTCGGACACGTCGATGCGCGCGCCGGCTTCCAGCTCCTCGAGCGGCTGGTGCGACAGCTTGCCGTATTCCTTAAAGGCGCGGGTGCGGTAATAGACGTCGCCCCGGCTCTCGTACGCATAGCCCTTGTCCACCAGCGCCTGGACAATGGCGATGATTTCGTCGATGTTGTCGGTCGCCTTGGGGTGAACGGTGGCCGGCTTGACACCCAGACCGGCGGCGTCGGTGAAGTATTCCCGAATGTAGCGATCGGCGATGACGTCGTAGGTCACGCCCTCTTCGTTGGCTTTTTTGATGACCTTGTCGTCGATGTCGGTAAAGTTCTGGACAAAGGTGACCTCCATGCCGCGGTACTCAAAATACCGGCGCAGCACATCGAACATGATAAAGGGACGCGCGTTTCCGATGTGGAAAAAGTTGTACACCGTCGGACCGCAGGAGTACATTTTCACCTTTCCCTCTTCAATGGGAACAAACTCTTCCTTTTTTCGCGTCAGTGTATTGTAGACTTTCATACCTTATTTCTCCTTTTTGGAAACGCCGTCGCGCACGACAGCGAAATTGTCCTTGATATAAACGACGCCCGAAAACACAGCGGTAAAGGCCATAACCCAGCTGCACAGCGGCCCTATCCAGCCGAAAAGCGCGTCGGCGCCGGCCAGCAGCAGAAGAATGCACACCATGTGCGAAACCGTCTTAATTTTGCCCCAGATGGACGCCTGAATGACCACGCCCTGCGACGCCGCCACCATGCGGAGGGAGGAAACGGTCAGCTCGCGGGCCAGAATCAGCATACAGGCCCAGGCCGGCATACGGCCGTCGGCCACAAAAATGAGCAGCGCGGCAAACACCAGCAGCTTGTCGGCCAGCGGGTCGACGAACTTTCCAAAGTTGCTGATCTGGTTGTATTTGCGGGCAATGTGGCCGTCGATGCCGTCGGTCAGGCTGGCCAGCGCAAAGACCAAAAAGGCGGCCCACGGCGCCCAGCTCTGCTCGAGCGAGGCCAGAACCATGAAAACCGGAATGAGAGCAATGCGCGCCAATGTGATTTTGTTGGCAGTAGTCATGCTATTCCTCCACCTTTTCTCCAAACAGCTCGCACCCGGCGGCGTCCAGAATGCGAACGCGCACAAATTCTCCCTCCGGCGTTTCCTCGTCGAAGAAAACGACGCCGTCCACGTCGGGCGAGTCCATGTACGAACGGCCGTACTGCCGGCCCGATTCGTCGCGGCCGCAGCACAAAACGGTCAGCTCCCGCCCTACCAGCGCCGTCGAGCACCGGTTCATAATCTCCTGCTGAAGGGCAAAAACCTCGGCGCGGCGGCGCTCCTTGGTCTCCTCGTCCACCTGATTCGGCATACTCGCCGCCGGAGCGCCCTCCTCGGGCGAAAAGGCAAAGACGCCCGCGCGCTCCAGCGCTTCCTCGCGCAGAAAGTCGCACAGCTGCTGAAACTCCTCCTCGGTCTCGCCGGGGAAGCCGACGATCAGGCTTGTGCGGATGACGGCGTCGGGCATGCGCCGGCGAATGGCGCGGATGCGCTCGCGCACCAGCGCGCCGTCGCCGCGGCGGTTCATATCGCGCAGAATGCGGTCATTGATGTGCTGTAACGGTATATCGAAGTAGTGCAGGATTTTGGGCTGCTGCGCAATGACGTCGAGCAGGCAGTCGTCCAGCTCGTCGGGGTACAGGTAGTGCAGGCGAATCCACCGAAGGCCGTCGATGGCGCACAGCTCGCGCAGCAGCTTGTGCAGACATCGCTCGCCGTACAAATCGGTGCCGTAGCGCGAAATGTCCTGCGCCACCACCAGCAGCTCCTTGCAGCCGCCGCGCGCCAGCTCGCGCGCCTCCTCCACCAGCTCCTCCATCGGACGGCTGCGGTAGGGTCCGCGAATCATCGGAATCACGCAGTAGGCGCAGCGGTTGTCGCACCCTTCGGCAATGCGCAGGTAGGCGGAATAGGCCGGGGTGAGCAGGTCGCGCCCGCCGCCCTGATCGGCCGTTTCGTTGGCGCCGAACCACTCGCGGCGGCCGCCCTCCAGCGCGGACTGCACCGCCTGCGCGATGTCGAGCACGCTGCCGGTGCCGACCACGGCGTCGACCTCGGGCAGCTCCTTCAAAAACTCGCTCTGAAAGCGCTGCGGCAGACACCCGGCCGCCACAATGGCGCGCAGACGCCCCTGCTCCTTGAGCTGCCCGAGCTTTAGGAGGATTGCAATGGCCTCTTCCTGCGCCGACTGAATAAAGCCGCAGGTGTTGACGACGGCGGCGTCGGCGCCGTCCGGATCGTCGACGATTTCCATATTGTTCCGGCGCAGCGCATGGAGCATGCGCTCCGAGTCTACCAGGTTTTTGGCGCACCCGAGGGGCACGAAAAAGACCCTGGTCCTGCTTTTTCGTTGCATAACTACTCGTCTCCCATTTCTTCCAGGCATTGATTGATGGCCTCGTTGATTTCATCCCATGAAAAGCCGCGGCGGAACAGTCCGTCCGAAACGCGCCGCAGCGCCGCCCTGTCGGGCGTCTGGCCGCCCAGCCGCGAGCGGACAAAGCGCCGAAGCTTTTCGCCGTCCGGCTCAAAGTCCGCAAGCGCCGCCTCGATACATTCCTCGTCCAGCCCCTTGCGGCGCAGCTCCTGCCGGATGCGGCCCGCGCCCCAGCCCTTGTTTTTCCCGCTGCGGCACAAATCGCGGGCATACTGCCCGTCGTCGAGCAGCCCGAGCCGGCACAAATGCGCGACCGCGTAAGCGGCGTCCTCGGCCCCGACGCCTTTTTCCACAAGCCTTTTATACAAACCGTCCCGGCTGTAAGGGCGCATGGACAGGACATTGACCGCGCGCTCTACCGCCTTTTTCCGCGACTGCTCGCTCATGCTTACTGATCGTCGTCCTCAAAGTCGTCGGCAAAGACCTCGATGCCGTCGCCCGGCGCGCGGGCGGCGCGTTCGGCCTTGGCCGCCTTGCCGCGGGCCGGCGCCGGAGCGGGAGCCGGGGCTTCTTCGGCGCTCTCCCCCTTGCCGGTCAGCTTGTCTTTGATTTCCTTTTCCAGCTTGTCGGCGACGTCGGGGTGCTCTTTGAAATAGGTCTTTGCCGCTTCGCGGCCCTGCCCGATGCGCGTCTCGCCCATCGAGAACCACGACCCCGATTTCTGCACAAAGCCGAGCTCCGTGCCGATGTCCACCAGCTCGCCCGTCTTGGAAATGCCCTCGCCGTACATGATGTCAAACTCCGCCTCTTTAAAGGGCGGGGCGATTTTGTTTTTGACCACCTTGGCCTTGGTACGGCTGCCCATGAGCACCGTGCCGTTTTTGATGTGCTCCTTGCGGCGGATTTCAATGCGGACGCTGGCGTAAAACTTGAGGGCGCGCCCGCCCGTCGTCACTTCCGGATTGCCGTAGACCACGCCGATTTTCTCGCGCAGCTGATTGATAAACACGACGACGCAGTTGGACTTTGAAATGGCGCCGGCCAGCTTGCGCAGCGCCTGCGACATCAGCCGGGCCTGCAAGCCGACAAAGCTGTCTCCCATATCGCCCTCGATTTCGGCGCGCGGCACCAGCGCCGCCACCGAGTCGACGACCAAAACGTCAATGGCGCCCGAACGCACCAGCGCTTCGGCGATTTCCAGCGCCTGCTCGCCGGTGTCGGGCTGCGACACCAGCAGGCTGTCGGTATCGACGCCCAGCGCCTTGGCGTACACCGGGTCAAGGGCGTGCTCGGCGTCGACAAAGGCGGCCTCGCCGCCCGCCTTCTGCGCCGAGGCGACAATGTGCAGGGCGATGGTCGTCTTGCCCGAGCTTTCGGGCCCGTAAATCTCTATAATACGGCCGCGCGGCACGCCGCCGATGCCCAGCGCCACGTCCAGCGACAGCGAGCCGGTCGAAATGGCCTCGACATTCATGGCGGCGTTCTCGCCCAGACGCATGACGGCGCCCTTGCCGTACTGCTTTTCAAGCTGCTGAAGGGCTGTTTCCAATGCTTTCTGCTTATCCATTTTATTGACCCCTTCTCTTTAGATTCCCAGAGGACGCCGTCCCCCTTCATAACCGAACGGGTTTATTATACCGTAAAGCGGCGGGCAAGGCAACGTTTGTTC
>CAKUPI010000014.1 GCA_934675045.1 uncultured Eubacteriales bacterium | reverse complement strand
GAATGTTACGACTCGCAGGGCGTCGGACAGCCGGAAATCGTCGAAAAGGCCCGCAAGTGCGAGGCGCTGGGCGCCGAGGTCTTGCAGCTGACGGTCGGACCCGAGCTCTTTTACGAGACGCTGATGATGCTGGAGGACACCGGGTACTTTAACGCCAGCCTGTACAGCGCCTTCGGCGTTTCGGGCGTCGAAACCCTCGGCTGGGAGCTGGGGCACCAGTTCCTTGCGCAGTGCGGACGCCACCCCGACGTCGTCGTGTGCGCCAACGCAGGCGGCGGCAACCTGACGGGCACGGCGCGCGGTCTGCGCAGGGCCGGCTGCGGCGCGCAGGTGGTCGCCGCTTCGGTCGACCTCAAGGGCCTGCACATGGCGAGCGACAGCCAGTTCAACAAAAAATCCTTCACCACCGCGCACACCGGCTTCGGCGTGCCTTACGCCACCGACCCCGACCACAGCGACGTGCCCCGCAGCGCCGCCCGTCCGCTGCGCTATATGGACCGCTATGTCACCGTCAAGCAGGGCGAGGTGTTCTACATCACCGAGGCGCTCGCCACCCTTGAGGGAATGGAAAAGGGCCCGGCCGGCAACACCAGTCTGGCGGCCGCCTTCTCGCTGGCGCAGGAAATGGACGAGGACCAGATCATCGTCGCGCAGGAAACCGAGTACACCGGCGCCGGGAAGCACATCCAGCCGCAGCTGGCCTTTGCCCGCAAAAACGGCATCGAGCTGCTCTTCGGCGACCCGTCGCAGGAGGTTCCGGGCAAAAACATCATCTTCCCGGCGCGGCCCGAGCTGCTCCGCGCCCGCGATTCCGACCTTGACCGTATGCGCCGTTCGCTCATCAAGCGCCAGATCCGCGGCGTTGAAAGCCTGTGCGAGGCCGACCTTGACTATCTGGCCGCCGAAACCAACCCCGACCGCGCCTGGGTCGAGACCGCCGTCAAGGCCATTCGGGAGGAAACGGTATGAAGCGTGCAGACGATTACGAGGTCCGGCGCGCGCATCTGGCCGGCATGAGCGACGAGGAACTGAAAAACTACTTCTGGCAGCTGGCGGGACAGCTGACCGAGCCGCTTTTGAAGATGGGCCGGGAATACACCTCGCCCTCGATCGAGCGGTCGGTGCTGCTGCGCATGGGCTTTTCCTCGCTGGAGGTCAAGCCCATTGTCGAAACGGCCATTGAAAAGAACCTGATTGCGCACGGCGCGGGCAACATCGTTTACCGCCTGTCGCGCGAGACCGGCCTGAGCATCCGCGAGACGGGGCTGGCCCTGTCGCGCGGCGAGCTGTGGGACAAGGCGGCCGCCCTTTTTGAGGAGGTGCAGCAATGAGCCAGTACAAGCTGAACAACGACGAGAAAATCGACGTCGAGGCCATTCTGGACGGCCTTGAAAGCTATACGCCCCAAAAGCGCCCGTGGACGTGGCGCAAGCCGGCCCCCGGCCTTGAGATGAACGGCTTTGTCTTTCAGGACATGTCCGAGCCGATGAAGGGCGAGTCGGTGCCCCTGCCCTCGGCCAAGTACTTCGGCAACATCGACCCGCAGGGCTGCTGGACCATCACCACCGAAATCGCCTCGGGCCGGTTCGAGGACGATATCCGCCGCATGCGCATGGCCGCCCACCACGGCGCCGACCACATCATGGTCATCCGCACGGCCGGGCAGAGCCATTACGACGGCCTGATCGAGGGCACCCCGCAGGGCATGGGCGGCGTGCCCATCACCCGCAAGCAGGTGCGCGCCCAGCGCCGCGCCCTCGACCTCATCGAGGAGGAGGTCGGCCGCCCCATCAATTACCACTCCTATGTCTCGGGCGTCGCCGGGCCGGACATCGCCGTCATGTTCTGTGAAGAAGGGGTGGCCGGCGCACATCAGGACCCGCAGTACAACGTCATTTACCGCAACATCAACATGATCCGCTCCTTTGTCGACGCCTGCGAGAGCAAGCGCATCATGGCCCACGCCGGAATGCTGCAAATCGACGGCGCGCACAACGCCAACGCCACCGCGCGCGAGGCGTGGAAGGTCATGCCCGAGCTGATGGTGCAGCACGCCATCAACGCCAGCTTTTCCCACGCCGTCGGCATCAAAAAGGAAAACATCGCCCTTTCCACCGTGCCCCCCACCGCCCCTCCGGCGCCCTGTTTGCACATTGACCTTCCCTATGCCGTGGCGCTGCGCGAGCTCTTTTCGGAGTACAAAATGCGCGCGCAGATGAACACCAAATACATGGAAAGTTCGACGCGCGAGGCGACGGTCACCCACGTGCTGAACCTGCTGACCAGCAAGCTGACCCGCGCCGACATCCAGTCGACCATCACGCCCGACGAGGGCCGCAACGTGCCCTGGCACATGTACAACATCGAGGCCTGCGACACGGCCAAGCAGGCCATCGCCGGTCTGGACGGGCTGATGGAGATGGTTGAGCTCAAAAAGGACGGCTATTTGCGCCAAAAGGTCCGCGAGCTCAAGGAGAGAGCCGTCCTCTTTATGGAAGAAATGCTGGAAAAGGGCGGCTACTTCGCCGCCGTCGAGCAGGGCTTCTTTGTCGACAGCGGCTGCTACCCCGAGCGCAACGGCGACGGCATCGCCCGCGAAATCGGCGGCGGCGTGGGAGCCGGAACGGTGTTTAAGCGCGCCGGGGACTATATGGCGCCCGTCACCGCCCATTTCGGCTACAACAATGTGGGCCAGTACGACGAAAGCGCCGCAGACGACCCCGCCGGCCTGATCGGCGGCTGCACCTTTGAGCGTCCGGAAAAGGTCATTTACATCGACGAGCTGGACGAGGAGGACAACGTCAACACCCGTCTGGAGGAAAAGCGCGAGTTCCTCGACGGCGGCAAGGTCATGCCCGAAATGGAATGGCGCGCCGACGGAATCGTCGTGCTCACCATGTTTCTGCCCCTTGAGCGCCGCGCCGCCGAGGCGGCCGCGCTCAGCATTGCGCAAAAGCTCAATCTGGTCGAGTGCGAGGTCATTCACCGCGAGATCATGCAGAAGGCCGAGGGCACCCGCGTCGAGGTGCGCGGAAAGGTCCCCTTTGCCATCGACGTCGACAGCCTGGTCATTCCGCCCGAGCCCGACGTCATGAGCGACGATGAGATCCGCGCCGAAATCGAAGCGCATCCGCTGACCGTCGTGTGCGGCACCGTCGGCGAGGACGAGCACTCGGTCGGCCTGCGCGAGATCATCGACATCAAGCACGGCGGCATCGAAAAATACGGCATCAAGGTCCACTATCTCGGCACCTCGGTCCCGGTCGAAAAGCTGCTTCAGGCGGCCGTCGAGACCAACGCCGAGGTCATCATGGCGTCGGTCATCATCAGCCACGACGACATCCACTATAAAAACATCGCCGCCATCGACAAGCTGGCGCGTGAAATGGGCATTCGCGACAAGCTCATCTTTGTCGCCGGCGGCACGCAGATCACGCCCGAGCTGGCCGTCAAGGCGGGCGCCGACGCCGGCTTCGGCCGCGGCGCAAAGGGCATTCACAACGCCACCTTTATCGTCAAGGAGCGCAGACGCCGCAGGGGCGAGTAACCGGGCGCTGCACGGGGCGGCGGCAGACCGGTGCCGCCGCCCGCTTCCGCGGCGGCGTCCATCCTTTGAGCTGGGAGGCTTTCCTGTATGAAAATCGATCTTCTCGTCGCCGAAATCGGCTCGACCACAACGGTCGTCAATGCCTTTGATCTGGAAAAGGCCTGTTTTCTCGGGCAGGGGCAGGCGCCCACGAGCGTGCTGGAGGGCGACGTGCGCATCGGCCTGCGGCAGGCGGCCGAAAGTCTGGCCGCGGCGCTGGGCACCGCGCGGGTGGACTATGGCGAAATGTTCGCCACATCGTCGGCGGCCGGCGGCCTTCGCATGACGGTGCACGGCCTGATTTACGACATGACGGTCAAGGCGGCGCGCGAAGCGGCGCTGGGGGCGGGCGGAATTATAAAAATGACGACGGCCGGACGGCTGCGCCGCAGCGACATCGAAAGCATCCGCGTGCACAGCCCCAACCTCATTCTGATAGCGGGCGGCACCGATTACGGCGAGCGCGACACCGCCGTTTACAACGCCGAGCTCATCGCGGCGGCCGGGCTGAAAGCGCCGGTCATTTATGCCGGGAATGTGGAAAACCAGCGCGAAATGCAGCGGATTTTCGGTCAGTCGGGGCAGAGAGTTTATGTGACGGAGAACGTGTACCCCAAGCTGGACGAGCTGAACATCGAGCCGACCCGCCGCATCATCCACCGGGTTTTTGAAGAGCACATCACCTCGGCCCCCGGCATGGAGCACGTCCGCGACATGGTGAGCGGCAGCATCATTCCGACGCCGGGCGCCGTCATGGAATGTGCGATGCTGCTGTACCGGGAGATGGGAGACGTCGTCGTTTTGGACGTCGGCGGCGCGACGACCGACGTGCACTCGGTCACCGAGGGCAGCGAGGAAATCGCCAGCATCCTCATCGCGCCCGAGCCCTTTGCCAAGCGCACCGTCGAGGGCGACCTCGGCTGCTTTGTCAACGTGCGCAACGTCATCGGCATGGCGGGGCGGGAAAAGCTGGAGCGGGAGCTGTCGCTGGACGTCGACGCTGTTTTGCAGGGCTACCGGGCCATTCCCCAAACGCCCGACGAGTTCAGGCTCATCACCCGCGTCGCCGGCATCGCCGCCGAAACGGCGCTGACGCGCCACAGCGGGCGTCTGCGGTATATGTACACTCCACAGGGGCGCAAAACCTACGCCGAGGGCAAGGATTTGACCCGCGTCAAAACGCTGGTGGCGACCGGCGGCGCGCTGACGCGCCTGCCCGAGCGGCAGCGGCTGATGGAAGGCCTGCGCGACCTCAACCGTTCGGGCAACATGCTCTTTCCCAAGCCGGGCCGGGCCGGCATCCGCTACGACGAGCACTACATTATGGCCTCGCTCGGCGTGATGAGCAAAAAATACCCGCGCGAGGCGGCGGCGCTTTTGCGCGCCAGCCTGGGGCTGTAACGCGCGGAATGCACAAAAAGTTTTTGATGCGTTCACACTTTAGCCAAATACTGCTGGTATGATAAAAGTGCCTCCTGAACCGGATGGGTTCGCTCCGGCGCACGCCGGCGCAAAAGGGGCCGGTATGTGGCCGCTCATCCGGATGACTCCGCATAGAAAAGCTGTAAAAAGCCGCCCCCGTGGGGGCGGCTTTTTCTGTGGGAAAAAGGGCAAAACGGACGGAAAAATCCATCGAAAGCCGGGTTTTTCCGGGCAATGTGCAGGAAACAAAAGTGTTTTTTCCATCGTCTAAAAAATTGACAGAGCGTTCACAAATCGGCGGCGCGAAGGGTTTATAATAAAGCCCGCGGAGAATATGACAATACAGGGCCGCGCAGGCGGCAAACGGAAAGGAGGGAGCGCTCATGAATGGTCCGGCAGACAAAAATCCGTACGGCGGCAGGCGGGTACGGCGCGATTTTTCCGCGCCGCCGATAGAGCGCCCCGAAGCAATCGACGAGTTTATCTACCAAATCCGCAGGGCCGCGCTCGAACAGGAGCAGCCCGGCGCGCAGCGGCCGCAGACGGGGCCGCAGACGGCGCCGCAGGCGGTGCCCGCGCCGGAACATGCCGGGCGGGAAAAGCGGCCGGAAAAGCGCAGGCCCTCGCATCTGGTCGAGAGCGCGCGGCCGCAGCGCGCCAAAGCGGCAAAGCCGCGCAAGCGGAAACCGGAAAAGGCAAGGCAGCCCGAGGAGATGGCAAAGGACAAGGCGCCGAAGGCGCCGCGGGGCAAGGGCCGCCGGACGCGCGCGGCCGCGATGACGGCGCTGCTGCTGGCCGGGCTGTACGGCATTGCCGTTTTTTCCGACATCCCCTTTATCAAAAAATGGCGTGACATTTATATCGAAACGGCGATGGGGACCATGACCCACCAGTGGCTGGCCACGGCCTTTATTCCCGGCTTTGTCATCGACGAGGTGATGGGCACGCGCAGCGACATCGAGGGCGGGCAGAATGACATAGAGACCAACTGGTCGGTCGGGTCGCTGTCCGGCGCCGACAAAAAGGTCAAATGGAGCAAGCTGAAAAAGTCCTTTTTCAAGCTCTGGCCCGAAATCGACGAGGACAGCTTCAACGCCTATTTTGACGCGCACGGGGACGAGTGCCTGACCGACGACGGCTACCTGCTCATCGACAAGGCGGGGCTGGACGACGGCGGCACCGGCATCACCACGGTATACGGCGACCCGGTGCTGGCCATCGACACGGCAAACGGCATCACCATCGTCAAGGTGACGGGCGGCGAGTACGTCGGCCGCCTGGCCATCGTCAAGGACCCGGCGCAGGTCGGGCTGGGGCTTGCGCCGGGCTTTGGAAAATCGGGCAGCGTCATCGCCGACATCGCGGCGCGGAGCGGCGCCGTTCTGGCCACCAACGCCAGCGGCTTTTACGATCCGGGCGGGCACGGCAACGGCGGCACGCCGCACGGCCTGGTCATCAAGGACGGCGAGCTTTTGTGGGACTGGGCCGGCCAGGGCGGCGACAAGGCCATCGGCTTTGACAAAAACAACGAGCTCAACATCGGCAAATACCAAAAGGACAACAACTTCCGCGACGCCGTCGAGTTCAAGCCGGTTTTGGTGCTCGACGGCAAAAAGGTCATCGAAGGCTCGGCAGGCTGGGGTATGCAGCCGCGCTCGGCCATCGGGCAGACCGGCGACGGGCAGGTGCTGCTGCTCGTCGTCGACGGGCGGCAGCCGGGCTACTCCATCGGCTGTACCATGGGGGACCTGGCCGACATTATGGCGCGTTACGGCGCCGAACAGGCCTGCAATCTGGATGGCGGCTCGTCGAGTATCATGTATTACAACGGCCGGAAAATTACCAAGCCCTCGGCGGGAGACAAAAAGAACGGGCGGCTTTTGCCCAACGCCTTTGTCGTCAGCGCGCGCTGAGCGCACGCCGCGCTGGGGAAAAACAAAGGGGCGGCCTCGCGCAGAGGCTGCCCCTTTTCGCCGCGCTTTGGGAGCCGCGGCTTTTTTTCTTGTGTCCGGCGCAAAAGTTTGCTACAATAAACAAAGAGTATACGGGGGAAAGAAGGGAACACAGCATCTATGAAAATCAAGCGAGAATCGTACGGCATCATCATGATGCTCGGCCACCTGTGCTGCGATATCAACGGCGGCGCGCTGCCCGCCATTTTGCCCTTTCTGATGGTGCAGAAGGGCATTTCCTATTCGGCGGCGGCCGGGCTGACCTTTGCGCTCAGCAGCATCGGTTCGGTCATTCAGCCGGTATTCGGAAGCATGGCCGACAAGCATTCCCGGCCATGGATGATGAGCATCGGCATTCTGATGGCGGGCTGCGGCGTCTCCGTGCTGGGCTTTCTGGACAGCTACTGGGCCATGTTTGCCGCCGTCGCGCTGACCGGCATCGGCAGCGCCCTGTTCCATCCGGACGGCGGGCGCATGGCCAACTACGTCGCCGGTGAGAAAAAGGGCCGCGGCATCAGCAACTTCTCGGTGGGCGGCAATCTGGGCGGCGCCGTCGGGCCTATGCTGGTCGTTTTCGGCATCACCACCTTCGGTATGCACGGCACGGCCATTCTGGCCATTCCGTCCTTTCTGATGGGCGGGCTGCTGCTGCTGCAAAGCCGCGAGCTGGCCGCCTTTGCGCAGGAGGGAAGCCGTGCCACGGCGGCGGCGATGGCCGCCGGGCAGAAGGACGACTGGCGTTCGTTCTTCAAGCTGACCGGCGTCGTATTCCTGCGCTCGACCCTTTCGATGGGCATTACCACCTTTATCCCGCTGTTCTGGCTCAACATTCTGATGCAGTCCGAGAGCCTTTCCGGCACGACGACGACCATCATCGCCGTCGCGGGCGCCCTTTCCACCCTGATAGGGGGCCGTCTGGCCGACCGGTTCGGCTTTAACCGCGTCATCCGCACGGGGCTGGTCTTTGTCATCCCCTGCATGGCCATCGTCACGCTGTCGCGATCGGTCGCCCTGTCCACCTTTATGCTGGTGCCGCTCGCCATGATGCTCAATCTGGCCTTCAGCCCGTCGGTGGCGCTGGGGCAAAAGCTGGTTCCCAACCACATCGGCCTGGCCTCGGGCATCACCATGGGGCTGGCCTCCAGCTTCGGCGGGGTGGTATCACCCCTGCTGGGCAAGGTGGGAGACAGCCGGGGCCTGCCCGTCGTTTTGTGGATTTTGGTAGGCACCGCCGTGCTGGCCTGCGCCGGGTCCTTCTTTGTGCCCGACGCGCCTGCGGCCGTGCAGCCGCAGCTTCAGGAAGAAAAGAAGTCCGCGGCGGCGTCGTAAGGGTACGGAAATCATGAAAAAAGCATCGGAGCCTGTGTGGGCTTCGATGCTTTTTTTTGCCGGGGGGCGGCGGCCGCTATACGGTGCGCGCCCGCTCGATCCGATCGCGCAGGGAGTGGCGGACGTCGTCAAAGAGCAGGTCGCGGTTGTGGCGGAAGTAGGCCTCGCAGCCGAAGTTTTCGACAAACCAGGCCGTGTCGTAGCCGGCGGTGATTTCGGTGACAAAGACGACCAGCTCCTGACTGTCGCCGAGCGCCTCTTCGAGATAGCGGAAGGCGTTGGCAAACAAAAGGCCCGTTTCGCCGCCCAGCGCCTCGCGCCGCCGGGTGTCCTGCCCGAACAGGGCGCGCAGGCCGTCCATATCGCGGCAGGTGTCGGCGCAGTTCAGGTACTGCTCGAGCCGGTTCAGCTCGGAAAGGGCGCGGCGGCGGCTTTCCTTGTCGAGCTGCCCGGCCTCCCTGCGGCGCTCAAAGGCGGCGCGGCGCGCCTCGGCCAGGGCGCCGAGCGCTTCCTGCATGGGCGTTCCGGCGTCAAACCGCTCCCTGACGGCGCTCAGGCCGGCCAGCAAATCCTCGCACAGGGCGTCCTGAAAGCGGACGGCCCGCGCGTTTTCGCTCAGCCGGCTCATCAGCAGGCTCATGACCGACAGGCGCTCGTCAAAGGGCGCGGCCCGCAGCTCGGAAACGGCCGACGGCTCCCACGCGCCGCGCAGGACCTCGTCGACGTGGTAGGTTTTCTGGTATTTGTAATAGAGCTGCAAATAATTGGCAAAGTCACGCGCGACGGCCGGAAGCTGGATGTACTCGCCTATCATCTCGCGCGTGGCGGGGACGTCCAGCTTTTCGTAGGCGTAAAGCAGCTCGCTCAAATCCTCCCAGCTGCGGGCGGTGACAAACTGCGGGCCGTCGACGGAGTTTTCGATGCGGTAAAAGCCGTCCTTTTTGATGTCGAGGTACGAGAGAATGGCGCCGTGCAGACCGCGGCGCAGCGCGTATTCCTTCCAGACGGCAAAGTCGGCGGTCACGTCGATGCGCTTGACGCGGTCGAGCGTGACAATGTCAAAATCGCGCACCGATTTGTTGTATTCGGGCGGGTTGCCCGCCGCCACGATGACCCAGCCCTCGGGCAGGCGCTGGTTGCCGAAGGTCTTGCACTGAAGGAATTGCAGCATCATGGGGGCCAGCGTCTCGCTGACGCAGTTGATCTCGTCGAGGAAGATGATGCCCTCGCCGATGCCGGTGCGCTCGATCATCTGGTAGACCGAGGACAGGATTTCGCTCATGGTGTACTCGGTCACCGAAAACTCCCGCCCGCCGTAAACGCGGCGCTCGATAAAGGGCAGGCCGACGGCGCTCTGGCGGGTGTGGTGGGTAATGGTGTAGGCCACCAGCCCGACGCCGCTTTCGGCGGCGATTTGCTCCATAATCTGCGTTTTGCCGACGCCCGGCGGCCCCATCAGAAGAATGGGGCGCTGGCGGACGGTGGGGATTTGGTATTCGCCCAGCTCGTCCTTCATCAGATAGGCCTGCAGCGTGTGCAGGATTTCTTCTTTTGCCTGCTTGATGTTCATGGCGGTAAACCTCTGTAACGTATGATTTTATAAGCTGGGCATCTCGGTCAGATGCTCGTCGGAATCCTCCCATTCGCGGGCCGTTTTTTCCAGCGTTTCCTCATTCAGCACCAGCTGAATGGCCCACGGCGGAACGGCAACCGACAGGGGCGGGCGGCGCAGCATGACAAAGGCGGCGTCGTAGGGCGGGCGGCGGGCCGGGTAGAAGCCCATCCCGTCGGTAAAGTAAAGCAGCCCCCGCAGCTGGGTAAAGGCCCCCTCGGCCTGAAGCCGCGCCACGTGATCAAAGACGGGGCGGAAGTCGGTGGCGCTGCCGCCGGCCAGCTGAAAGCTTTCCATGTACGCCCGCAGCTCGCCGAGGTTTTGGATGACGTCGTCGCGCCGCAGCTGATCGTCGCATTGCAGAATGCGGATGTTGACGCGGCGGGCAAAGGTCTCGGTGCTGCGCAGTATGGAGTAGGTGCTCGATAAAAACTGCCGGACCTGCTCGCCGCTGGTCGACATGGAGGTGTCGATGGCGATGACGAAGTCCTCGATGCGCCGCTCCTCGCGGGTCTCCGTCGGCTCGACCAGCGGCATTTTGCCGTAAAGGCGCAGGCCGTAGGCGTAAAAGCCGTAATCGAAAGCGTCGTCGTCGACGGCCATGACCTCGCGGTGAACGGCGAAGCGCCGCAGAAAGGCACGGTAATCGACGTCGTCCCGCGCGGCGACGCTCACCTGCTCGTAAATGGCGTCGCCGCCGGTGGCCTGCCCCGCCAGCACGGTGTCCATAGAGGTCTGCGTCCGGCTGGAATAATCCTGCCATTTCTGGTCCTGCTCCCGGCTTTTTTCCTCCCCGCCGTCCATGTCCCACAGGCCGTGGTCGTCGGCGAAGAACTCCTTTTGCAGCCGGGCCAGCTCATAGGGCGAAAGCTTTTGCCGCATGAGCTGGCGGTAAATGCCCTCGGCCGTCAAAACCGGCATCTGAGCGCGCATTTCGCCATAGATTTTTTGGCGCAGCATGGCCGCGCTCGGCGCCGACAGGCAGCGGTAATCGAGCGAGTCGACAATGCTTTCGACGGCGACGTCGCAGGCGAGGTCCCACAGCGGGCCGGTGCGCCCCTTCTTTTTGGCGAGGTGGCGCAGCATACAGTGCAGGACGATGTGCAGCACCATGCGGTTGACGAGGTTTTTCCGGCGCATGAAGCAGTCGGCCAGATAGCTGCCGCTGTAATAAAGGCACTCGCCGTCGGTGGCGGCGTACAGGGTCTTGTCCGCGCCCGGCTGAGCGCGCAGCGCGCCGAGCGCCGTGTCGAGATAGGGCAGGTTCATATAAAGCTCGCTCTGCGCCGCGCGCAGAATATCGCGGCCGATGTCCTGCATGGTGTTTTCCTGGTTCACGGTTTTGTCCTCACAGCTCAAAGCGTTTCCGGGGGGATGGGGGGAAGCGGCGGTGCTGGTCCTCGAGCAGCAGCGCAACGGCCTCGTGCCGTCCGCGCTGCCGCGCCAGTTCCAAGGCGGCCGAAAGCTCCTCGCGGCAGGGCGGAAAGCGCGACAGCAGCCAGCACAGCTCGCCCGCGTCGGGATTGTTCAGCAGCCAGCACAGCGCGTCGCGGCGGTAGGCATGCACATAGTCTGTATAGCGGGCGGACGCGGCGGCGCTCAGGCCGCGCGGGAAGCGCAGGCGGTAAAAGGCCAGCCGCAGGGCGCAGTCCGGATCGTACTCGCGCCGGAGCATACCCTCCCACGCGTCGTCAAACAGCCCCAAATCGAGCCGTTTGCCGTGAAAGGCCTCGTGATAGGGAAAGCCCGGCCCGTACAGGTGAAAGTCGAAGTGATGGGCCGGGTCGTTCAGCTCATAGGACTCCACATACTCGGGGAAGATCAAACGCAAATCGCCGCCCTCGGGGAAGTGAACGGTCACGTCCAGCTCGCAGGACAGCTCCTGCGCAAAATAGTACAAAACGGCGCCGTCCCCGCGCGCGCCGGTGATTTCAAGGCGGCTGAGCCGGCGGCAGTTCATCAGGCAGCTGCCGCCCCAGTCTGCGGCGCCGTCCCACAGGGTCAGCTTTTCCAGCCCGCTGCAATTGTAAAAGGCGTAATTGTCGACCCGGCGGAGGGTGGGCGGAAGGGTGATGGAGCGGATGGCGCGATGGTCCGGCGCGCCGTCGTCGCTGTGCGGGGCAAAGGCGTGATCGCCCAGAGCCACCACCGGAAGCCCCCCGATGGCGTGCGGCAGCACAACCGATGAGCTTCCGGCGCGCACGCGGGTGATGACCGCGCCCTCGCCCTGCCGTTCCCAGGTCAGAAGCATACGGTCCCACAGGATTTCCAGAAGGGTCACCTCCCTTTGCTCGGCATGATCACACACAAAAACCCCGCAACCGTAAGGCTGTGGGGTTTTGACAAGGTGGAGCGGGCGATGGGAGTCGAACCCACCTCTAAAGCTTGGGAAGCTTTCATTCTACCGATGAACTACGCCCGCACGCACTCTATATTATACCTGAAACGGCGCAGATTGCAAGAGCTTTTTTGTCAAAAGCCGCTCTTTTCTCAAAACGCCCGAATCTCAGTCCTCGACAATGCTGAAAATCCAGCCCAGCCAGCGCAAAAGGGAGGAGGCGCGGCGCGCATAGGTGCTGTCCGAGCCGACGCGGTAAAGCCGCGAGCGGCGCATGATGTGCACGACCTCGCCGGCGTCGGGCGCCTGCCCGCGCGCCAGCCAGAGCCGGAAAACCTCGTTGAAGGCCCCGTGCTCCAAAATGGCCTCGGCCAGCCCCAGACGGCGCTGGCGCAGGTCCAGCCCCATCAGGCGCTCGCCCCGCTCGGTCAGCGCGAAAACGGGGCCGAGGGGGTCCGCGGTGCGCTTGACAAGGCCGAGATAGCGGCCGGCGTCGGTGTAGTACTGGGTCTGCCGTTCGGTAAACAGGTATTGCCCGGTGACGGCGCCGCGGGCGAGGGGCTGACGCGCCAGAAGCTCCAGCAGGTTGATGACGCGCTCAAAGCTGTTGGCCTGCGGAAAGGGCACGCGCGGCTCGGGCCGGGTGCGGACGGTGTGCGCAAGGTGCTCGACGTCTGAGCGCGAAATGCCGGCGTCAAGCATATAGGTCTTGCAGCGCACAAGGGTCAGGGAATTGTAGCACAAAGGGTCTGTAAAGCGGTACTCGTACAGGTAGAAAACCCCGCCGGTAAAGAGGAAAAAGACCGGCTTGACCGGCTTGCGGACACGCTCCCGCCAGGTGCGGAAGGGGTAGTAAAGCTGCCGGATCAGAAAGTCGTGAGAGCGGCTGCACTTGGCCTCAAAAAGCGAGAGAAAGCGCGCGCCCTCGTAGGCGGCGTCAATCTCGATCTGCGCGTTTTCCACCGATACGGAGCGCCGCCCCGCGCGGCCGTCGATGGTAAAGTCGAAACGGCCCGAGCCCATGCGTCCGCTGACCGTGGGGGTCAGGTCCTCATCCCTTAAAAAATCAGACAAAACGCCGCAGGCCTCGGCGCAGTTGAGGGCGATGGCCTCGCTGGTCAGATACTGCGACGCAAGGCTTTGCAGGCGGGCGGGAAGCCGCACCCGCACCCGGCTGTCGGACGGCTCTTCAAAGGTATGATAGGCGTCGAAGGCCGAAATGATGTAGTCGCCGCGCGAAACGGGCAGAATGGCAAGGCCGTTTCGGGCAAAAACGGCGGGCAGGTTGACAATGTGGTCAAACTTGGTCATGAGCCGCGGCTCGCGGTATTGGCGGATTTGTGCCGCCGAAATGAGAAAGGAGCCGTCTTGCTGCACATGCTCGCAGATGCGGTAGCGCTCAAAGAGCCGTTCCCATGCGTCGTCGTTGAGTCCCATAGTTGCGCACCAAAACCTCCTCGATGGGGCCGCGCCCGCCGGCGTCCCGGTTCACGGAGCGGCGGGCCTTAACAATGTGAACGTCAAAATCGGCATACAGGCCGCGGATAAACGGGGTGGCCGAGTTGGACAGCAGAAAACGCACGCCGCGCCGGTGCAGATCGTCGCAGCAGCGGCGCAGGCGAAGCTGCTCTTCGCGGCCGAAGCCGCCGCGCTGGTAGCCGGTGAAGTTGGCCGTTTCGGAAACGGGGTCGTAGGGCGGGTCGAGGTAGACAAAGCCGCCGCGCGGCACGTCGCTCAGCGTGCGCTCAAAGTCCTCGCTGCGCAGCTCGACGGCGTTTTGCGAAAGATAGCGGTGCACGGCGCGCAGCGTCGGCTCGTCGGCGATGGTGGGGTTGCGGTAGCTGCCGAACGGGGTGTTGAACTGCCCGGAGGCGTTGACGCGGAACAGGCCGTTGAAGCAGGTTTTGTTGAGATACAAAAGCCGCGAGGCACGCTGCACTGGCGACAGGGCGGCAAAGCGGACGGCGTCGCGGTCGAGGTCGCGGAGGGCGTAAAAGTATTCGGGGGTGTTTTCGTGCCGCAGCAAATCGGCCAGAAGGGCGTCGATGTCGTCGCGGATGACGGCGTACAGCTCGATGAGGCCGCAGTTTAAGTCGTTGACCAGCGCGCGGCGCGGCTGACGCGCAAACAAAAGGGCGCCGCCGCCGACAAAGGGCTCGCAGTAAAAGCGGATGCGGGCGGGCAGAAGGGGGAGGATTTCGTCTAAAAGCTGGCGCTTGCCGCCCGCCCATTTGACAACGGGCGCGACGTGCGGATCGCGGCGCGGAGACATGGCGGATTTCCCCCTTTTCTGCGGATTCTTCCTTTTAGTTTACCACATCGCGCCCCGCTTGACCAGATAAAAATGCCGGAGCAGGCGTAAAAGCAGGCGTAAAGGTGCTCCGGGCGTAAGGCTAATGACTCATGTAGAAGTAACTCATGTAGAATCGAATCAGGATGAGCGCCAATATCCCTATTCCGATAAGAACGCCAATCCAGCTGCGGGAGCTTTTCTTTTGCGGCGTGTACGGGCGGGGAATATCGGGCGTTGAAACCGGATTTGGCTGTTGTTTCTTTTGCTGCCTCTGCCGATCGGATTCTGCATCAATGGATTTTCTCAGTAAAGTCAGAGAATCCTGACCGGAGAGAATACGGCTGTGAAAATTGCGGACAAATGCCAGATCCTCCGGTTCGCTGATGGGATATGCACCGGAATCGTGGGCGATCTGATTTCTTACCCAGCGAACATGCTTCAGCATTTTATAATCGGAATTCCATGAAGGAATACGGTATTTCCCTTGATGAGCTTTGTGTTCCATTTGGGAAATGTATTCGCTGATGCCGTGCTGACAAGAATACATGTCAGAGCACAGTTTATCCAAATATTTGTATTCTTCAAAAAACTCGTTATCAGCCAATTGCAAATTGATCACCTCACGAATCCATTTTGATTATCATAACACAAAATAACACAAAGAGCAAAAAAGCCGATGCAGCGGAAGTCCGCTGCACCCGCACAAAATGGTTGCGCCCTATTCGCCCCGTGTGCATGCCCGCGGGGGCTCTGTTACGTTCAAACAGCCTGCGGCGCGGCTCAAATCCTGCCCCGCGCTTCAGGCAATAAAAAACCCAGCCTATCCGAAAGGATAAGCTGGGTTTTAATGTCATGCGTGACCAATTTAGATGCATGCTGAAAATAGGAAAAATCGAGAGCTGAAGCGGCTTTGGGCTGTTTCAG